>NZ_JAWOUN010000006.1:0-235304 GCF_033339395.1 Vibrio sp. 397
TGGAGGCGCCTCCCGGAGTCGAACCGAGGTCCACGGATTTGCAATCCGCTGCATAGCCACTCTGCCAAGGCGCCTTTTATTACGCTTCAGGGCTCTACCCCGTTGCGTTGGTGGCTACTTTACGGATTGAGAGAAGATAGTCAAACAAAAATATTTCATTTTCTGTTCGTTTGATTTCTTTTAAGTCAATTCGACCAAAGTTCGATCTTATTGGCTTAAAACGAAGCAATATAAATCTAGCTTTCAGTTCGTTTTGTCCCATGAAACATTAAGGCGTTTAATAGTTGCTGACCCTTTTTAGCAATCTTCCCACAACATTAGGGTGATAAGACCAAGTGTGATCAAACATCGACATTAATGCAGGATTTCCGTATTTCGATAAGCTAATCGCGTGAAAACGGTTTTTCTTCGCTTTGAGCGCATCCACTTTGGCCAGTAACTCGTCTTGTTGTTTTGGCGCGATAAAGTCGGAAATGACTACCATGTCTGCGTTTTTATATTTATCACCGCTCATCAAGTCGATAGATTTAATCAAAGTTGGCTCTAAGTCTGTACCACCATGGAAGCTATAAGTTAGAAAGTCCGCCGCCTCGCGCAGACCATCTTGTTTGGTTAGTTCGTAGGTAATGTGTTCCGTAGAAAAAATAATGACATAGCAATCACGTTGCTCCGCTAGTGCGATTTGCATCAGAGCATAAGCCATGGCTTTGGCGCATTGCTCAGGAAAGCCACTCATGGAACCGGACGCGTCCACACAAACAATGAAGGGGCCTTTTTCGATATCTACCGCTTTATGGTCAGGTCGGTGAGCTTTAACTTTACGTAACGTGCGCGATTTGCCTTGTGTACGATAGTTCATGAGCCGTTTATCAACTAAGTGTTTATAGAACACAACTTCAAGTTCAGGATACGCCAAAAACATCGTTTCGTTGGGAAGTAGCTTATTTAGATCATCGCTTTCGTGAATACCGACAATATCATCCGTCGCCTCATCACTTTTCTCTTCGACCAATTGAAGTTCTTCAGTGGGCGCACGATTTAGTTCAGGATCATTTACTTGCCCCGCCATACGACCGAGTTGCTCCGCAATTTCTTGCAAGCCTTGGTGCTTCTTCAGAAACTCAGCATGGCGTTTCATCACCGTTAAGTCTGTTTTACTCAACTTGGCAGATGCCATATCCCACAGGCGCCCTACACTTTCAGCGTCACCCGACTCCGTGACTTTATCCATATTACGCATGGTTTCCATACGTTGATACAGGTCATTCAGCACCTTTTCTTTATTGGCTTCAAGCTCGCTTACTTGCGCTTGTTTTATAGCATCGGTGAGGCTTTGGTACCATTGATCACAAAAGTAATGAGGGAACATAGGGTTATTCATCCCTTTGTTCTTTTCCATCATTCGGCGAGCTTGCATGTAAAACGCAGAGTGCCATTCCAGCTTTTTAATCACATCTTCGATGTTTTCAAAAAACGTTTCTTCATCCCAATGAATAACCTCTTGATATAAAGACAGCTCTTGTTGGAAACGCTCTGTCTCACATACCTTGGTGATCCGTTTTTTGACGCTGCCTCGCCACTTTAACAAGTGACCTTTGACCGAAGATTTAACACCTCGGTTTTCTGCCATCATCATGACTTGTGAACGCGCCATCAAATCATTAACTGCGCTATCGATGATGCCGGAGTCGGCCACCATCAGCGCGAGGTTAAGTCCGTCTGCACCTAGCATGTCGTCTCCTTATGAGAAAAACTGATTTAAGTTTTTAAAGCGTTGGATAACTTTTTCACTTTCTGCTTGGATTGATTCAAGTCTCTGACTGACCTGTTGCAGACTCGACTCCATTAGGCGGGGTAGTTCAGGATCAACAAAGCTATGCGGAAGCGCATCATGAAAGTTCGCTTTCACCTTGCGCATATGGTGTTCTGCCTCACTAAGCTGATTTACGGCTTTTTCGCTCTGCGTTAACCACTTTTGGTAAAGCTCTACATCCAAGCCCTCTTGAGTCACTAGGCTAACCAAAATGCCTCGGTTCGCGATATCACGGATAACTAGGTTATTCGCCGCGTCAACATCAAATCGTAAACGGCACATGTTGGTGTTTTGATTGACGTAACCATACACATCACCGCTTCCCTCTTTAATGACTCGATCTAACTCATCTTTGGGTACATAAACCCAGCGGCTATCACCTTTTTCTGATTCTGAAACCGACATGTTGCTTTGCAAGACCACCAATTTAACTAAGTTAACGGCTGCGCCAACTTTGTACATCTTGGCTTTAGAGGTATCAAAGCGCATGGTTTCTTTACGCAAAATGCCCGTTGCCGCTTCAGACGTTAACGTCATGCGGTAGGCATCTTCAAGTTCATGTTGAACATCAACCAAAGACTCTCGGCAGTACTCAATTTCCTGCTCCGCGTCTTGTTGATCAAATGCATGTTTTAAGGCGAACTCTTGAACCACTTCACGTACCACATCTCGCGATTCAGGACTGTTCCATAAACAATCTTGCAGCAGTAGAAGGTCAAGCGGATTTATTTCATCGCGACCATTAAAAAACGCGCTCGCTTTTAACAACTTCACGGCTTTCTTCCAGCGGCGGTCAGAGACATACATATCGGTATTGGCCACATCACCAAACTGAGCTTCAACTTTGCTTTCTAACATCGTTTTAAGCTGGAAAAGCTTTTCGAATGCATTGTCGGTTAACGTCAATTTGTCGAGCTGTTGTTGCCATTGATGATATTCTTCATCAGTTATCGCTAGGCCTTCTGGTACTTGTGCCTCTTGCGATGTGCCCACAGTCAACATCGACTTAAAGTTTTGTTTATTCTGAATTCGATTCACAAACACACGCACCAACATGCGGTCGTAGAGCGCATCCAATCCACTATCTTCATCGGGTAATTCATTGGAAGCCGATACCAACAAGCGCATTGGCACACGCTCGATATCGCTGCCATTTTTGAATGTTTTCTCATTAACCACTGTCAGCAATGTATTAAGAATTGCAGGGCCCGCCTTCCAGATTTCATCCAAAAATACGACTTGTGCAGTTGGCAAATACCCTTTAGTTAAGCGAACATAACGGCCGTTGTCTTTTAGCTCTTGGATACTCAGTGGCCCAAACACCTCTTCAGGGGTTGAGAAGCGCGTCATCAGGTATTCGAAGTAACTGCTGTTATCGAACGCTTGGATGAGTCGTTTGGCAATTAAGCTTTTTGCAATACCAGGGGGGCCTAAAAGAAAAACACTTTCACCAGCAAGTGCAGCAAGAAGGCAGAGCTTGATCGTATGTTCACGCTCATAAACGCCATCCGTTAACGCTTTCGCCAATTTATTGATGCGTTCTGAGAGAAGCGCTTTTTCGGCATTTGAGGCAAATAAGGTTTGTGTCATACGTTCTCCGGCTACTGAAGTGGTATTGCGTTAACATTTTTATACACTTGTTATAACTTTGTTACAAATGTATTTTGTCGAATTCCCCTTATAGCAGATGCTTTTCCCCATCTTGACGAAGCAATCAAAGTTTCCATTTATGAGACATTGCTCACTTAAAGTGCAAACGCTTTCGTCGTGTTGCAGTATTTTTTGCTTTTGTTTCCCACCATTTGTGGTTAATGTCGAAAAACGTCAAAAATGCGGTAACAGCTAGGGTTCATAACTGCATGAGCAAGATAATTCATAAATGGAAGCAAATTTCTCTGATTGAAGAAGACGTTATGCTTCCTACAGGACAGGCAATTACGCACACCACAATCCATCATCCGGGCGCTGCAGTGATTCTCCCTATTACAGCGGAGGGTGAGATTGTCCTTGTCCACCAATTTCGGCCTTCACTTAATAAATGGCTATTGGAACTTCCTGCTGGTACCAGGGAAGGCAACGAAGAGCCACTCTGCTGCGCCAAAAGAGAGTTAGAGGAAGAAACTGGGTTTAGTGCAGAGAAATTCACGTCTCTCGGCCAAGTCACCCCTCTTGCCGGATTTTGTGATGAGATACAGTATCTATTTGTTGCCGAAAAGCTCAACAAAACAAACCGTTACGAGTGCGATGAAGACGAAGTGATTGAGGTCGTCACCTTGTCAATCAAGCAACTCGAAGAAAAGATTGTCGATGGCACGATCACCGATGCCAAAACGATCGCTTGCTTAAGCAAAGCGCGCCTTTGCGGATATATTTAGGACTTTGACCAAGGAGACATTCATGGATTTTCGATCAGATACCGTTACACAGCCCACCCAAGCCATGCGAGAAGCCATGTTTAAGGCCCCCGTTGGGGATGATGTTTATGGTGATGACCCTACGGTCAATGAGCTTGAAAAATTTGCTGCGCAGCTTGCTGGTTTCGAAGCAGCTTTGTTTACCACTTCAGGCACTCAAGCCAATCTGCTCGGTTTAATGGCGCATTGCGAGCGGGGAGATGAATATCTATGTGGGCAACAAGCACATAACTACAAATACGAAGCTGGTGGCGCGGCGGTTTTGGGATCAATTCAACCTCAACCAGTCGAAAATAACCCAGATGGCACGCTACCATTTGATAAACTGGCTGCTGCGATTAAACCAGATGATTGTCACTTTGCTCGCACTAAGCTTCTCAGCTTAGAAAACACAATTAATGGTAAAGTACTACCTCTGTCTTACTTAGCAGAAGCACGTGACTTCGTGAATAAACATAACTTGCAGATGCATCTAGATGGCGCTCGCGTTTTTAACGCAGCCGTTGCACTTGATGTTCCGGTAAAAGAGATCGGTCAGTACTTTGATTCAATGACGATCTGTCTGTCGAAAGGTCTGGCTGCCCCTGTTGGCTCGCTACTGCTTGGTAGCAAAGACTACATCGCAAAAGCACGTCGCTTAAGAAAGATGGTCGGCGGTGGTATGCGTCAATCGGGTATTCTTGCCGCAGCAGGCAAACTTGCCCTTACCGAACAAGTGGAACAGCTAAAACAAGATCACATCAACGCAAAAACCTTAGCGGAAGGTTTAGCAGAACTGCCTGGTTTTTCAGTCAACCCTGAATTTGTTCAAACGAACATCGTGTTCGCGAAGCTTGATCCTCAAGTGGACATAGTAAGTATCGCTGCGAAACTAAAGGAACAAAACATCACGATAACCCCTGGAAATCCAATTCGTTTTGTAACTCATAAAGATATTTCAGCGAAAGACATCGACACTTTCTTATCAAGTATAAAATCTCTACTTTAATTTGATTTTGATCATTGAGCTTCCCCTAAGGGGAAGCTTTATTGTATCGGCATGATTTTTAGCGAATAGATAACCTCCATGCTCAGATTTGTACTTCTAATCTCTTTTATTTTCTCTTCCGCTATCCATGCCGAGCCGTTTGGTGATGCTGATAAAGGTAAAATCAAATCACCTAGCTGTGTCTATTGTCACGGTGTTACAGGCATCGCAACGAACAACACCTATCCAAGCCTTGCTGGTCAAAATGCTCAGTACCTTTACAATGCAATGAAATCTTATCAAGCCGGTGAGCGTAAAGGGCCACTTGCAGAAATGATGGCAGCACAGTTAAAAATGTTAAATGATGAAGACCTTCGTGATGTCGCTGCTTTTTATGCAGAACAGACAGAAATCAAGTGATTAGATCACCTGTAGATGTACTATGAAAGCTCGTGAATCATCCAAACTCAACGCATATTGAAACATTAACCCAACATTTGACCACAAAACAATCAAATTAACTTCACTTCAAATATTTGATGAATTTATAGTTCAACATAAGCATTAATATTGACTTTTTATTCTATTTTATCGATATTTCATGCTTTATTGAATTTGACGTGAAGTAAGTTATGTCTCACACACATGCGCAACCAGCAGACTCGGTTGCTACCCCTAAGTCGTGGCAGATGCCAGATACCCTCATTTTGATCTTCATTGTTGGTATTCTTGCTGCGATTCTTACCTACTTAATTCCTGCTGGTCATTTTGATAGCCAACAGGTGACCTACATGGTCGACGGTGCAGAAAAAACTCGCACAGTTATCGATCCTTCTTCTTTCTCTTATGCAACCGACGAAAACGGTGAATTGGTTTACAACAAGGTTGGCCTGTTTGCTTCTGGTGGTGGCATTGGTCTGATGAACTTCCCTTTCGAAGGGCTAGTTTCTGGCTCTAAATGGGGCAGCGCAATCGGCGTGATTATGTTCATGTTGGTTATCGGCGGTGCTTTCGGCGTTGTAATGCGCACAGGCACAATCGATAACGGTATCCTGCGCCTTATCGATAAGACCAAAGGTAACGAAGCGCTATTCATTCCAGTGCTATTTTTGCTGTTCTCGCTAGGCGGTGCGGTATTTGGTATGGGTGAAGAAGCCGTAGCATTTGCGATTATTATCGCGCCGCTTATGGTTCGCCTTGGTTATGATGGTATCACTACGGTAATGGTTACCTATGTTGCGACTCAAATTGGCTTCGCTACTTCTTGGATGAACCCTTTTTCCGTAGCTATTGCGCAAGGCATTGCGGGTGTACCTGTTTTATCCGGCATGACAGTACGCATGGGGTTATGGGCTGGCTTTACGTTAATCGGTATCGCTTTCACAATGATCTACGCCGCTCGTGTGAAGTCAAATCCTAAACTTTCTTACAGCCATCGCACAGACCAGTATTTCCGTCAGCAAGAGCTTGGCAATCAAGATTCTCGTTGGAACCTAGGTGACACACTCGTTATCCTTACGGTTATTGCGACCACGGTGTGGGTCGTTTGGGGCGTAGTCGCTAACGCATGGTACATCCCAGAAATCGCGTCTCAATTTTTCACTATGGGCTTTGTTGTCGCGATCATCGGTACGATTTTCCGCCTGAACGGTATGACGCTAAACTGCGCAGCTGATGCATTTAAAGAAGGTGCAGCTATTATGCTTGCACCTGCCCTGTTAGTGGGTTGTGCAAAAGGTGTATTGTTGATCCTTGGTGGTGGTACAACTGATGAAGCGAGTGTACTGAACTCAATTCTAAACAGTGCTGGCGGCGTGATTAGCGGGCTTCCTGACGTGGCTGCGGCATGGTTAATGTATGTATTCCAATCTATCTTCAACTTCTTCGTCACTTCGGGCTCTGGACAAGCGGCACTAACGATGCCTCTACTGGCCCCTCTGGCAGACATTGCAGGAGTTACGCGCCAAGTGGCAGTTTTGTCATTCCAACTTGGCGATGGCTTTACTAACGTTATCGTCCCTACTTCGGCATCTCTCATGGCAACGCTTGGTGTCTGCCGTATCGACTGGGGTGACTGGGCAAAATTCTGCTGGCGATTTATTCTATTACTCTTTACCCTATCAAGTATCGTCGTTATCGCAGCTCATATTATGGGTTTTGCGTAAAACGAAGCCAATTGGTAATTAAGGCGAGACATGTTCTCGCCTTATTAATATTCATGGTATGACGACGCTAAGGTTTTAGATTAGCTTATGGTTTTGGAGTGGTAACTTTAATGGCAACACAATTTCTCGATGACGTGATTCAAGGTCATCAAGTGATTCAATCTCTCAATGTAGCAGACCTAAATTCGGGCGAGCATAAGTTTTGGTTTCGCATCGCAACGAATGCTCTCTCTCAGTGGCAACACCTACCTGTGCTAGTGTTCAAAGGTGAAAAACCTGGCAAGAAGATCATGATTACCGCAGGGGTTCATGGTGATGAGTACAATGGTGTGTTAGCAGCGCAGAAAACTGCTCGAGAGCTCATCGGCACTGAAGTCGCTGGTACTGTCACTATTGTTCCAACCATTAACATGCCAGGTATGCTAAACCACAGCCGCGATTTCTATTCCGCAGACCCTGACGCGTCTCCTGCAAACTTAAACCGCTTTTTTCCTGGTGACCAAAACGGCAATGAGGCCCAACGTTACTTATATGCATTGTGGAATGATTTGCTCAAGCCAAATGCTGATTTAGCCATTGACCTTCACACTCAAACCAGTGGTGCGGCCTATCCACTTTACGTGTTTGCAGATTTCCGAATCGAGCAATCATTAGAAATGGCTCGCCTCATTAATCCTGATGCGATTTTAAATGATCCTGGAGATGCTGGCGTCCTTGAAACGGTTTGGAATAACCATGGTGTCCCAAGTATTACTGTTGAAGTAGGTATGGGGCGATACACCGAGCAAGAACTTATCAGTCGAACTGTAACAGGCATTTTTAATGTGCTGAAAAAGCATAACATTGTTGAAGGTGATATGGACCCTATTACGTCATGCTTGGAAGGAAACGAAATCGTCAGTGTGAAAGCGACACACGGCGGCTTTGTACTGCCTCATGTCAGTTTGATGAATTTTGTCGAGCAAGGCCAACTTCTTGCGATTCAATACGACAGCTTTGGCGCTGAGATTAAACGCTACACCGCCCCAACAAGCGGCACAGTACTTAGCCACAATGTTGAATCTATTCGAGCACCAGGTTCCCTGATCGTTCGTTTGATTAAGTAAACCATAACCGTTTGTTGATAGATCAACCTTTCGACGCTCACTCAAATTTATATAAGCCCCATCACGAGTAATCACAAATGATGGGGCTATATCCATTTTGACCACATTAAGTTACGCGGTAACAAATTACTGTTAAGCGAATGACAAACTGAGCTCTTAATTAGGAAGCTTCCCCTCTGTCCGCTTTTTCAGCCACGCTAATGAACTTAAAGCTGTCTTTGTTTCTCTTGTTCAACAAAAATGAGCTCGTCGATAGCGAAACCTTTCTCTTTAGCAACGTACTTAAAGCGCTCCACTACTTTCTCATCAACGTTAGGCGTTCTAGACAATAGCCACAAATAGTCGTGGTTGTAACCGGAAACAAACGCATAGTCATAGTTTTCACCTAGCTCAAAAACAATGTAAGAAGAGTATATTGGCCCAAAAAAGGAAACCTTTAAGTGTCCAACCGTTTTATCTTCAACAAAATAAGCTTTGCCTTCAGCTTCTGACCACTGTCGCTCTTCTTCGGAATATCCACGGTTTATCACCTTAACCCCACCATCCTCGCGAACCTGATACTCAGCGGTAACGTTGGATAAGCCTCGCTCAAATGAATGGTCTAGGCGTGCAATTTCGTACCACTTACCTAGATATGGCTCTAAATCGAAATTATTGACGGGTTCCACCCCATCCGGCTTTGAGGTACAACCAAATAAAGTTGCAAGTGACAAAAGTAAAAATATTTTTATCGATTTCATACAACACCTAAATTTTAATTAGTGATTGATTTTACTCTAGAAGATAACAAATCGATCACTAAGCCGCACCATCACCTTCATAGGTACACATCACAATTCTTCATCAATAGCGCGCTGAACACCGAAACCTCGTCATCTCAGCAAATCGATAACAAGATTGCTCTATTTTTGACTTACAAGCTGACCATGCTTGTACATTTTGTCAGCATTTAACCCTATGCATATAGAAACTTTGCACAACATAGACATTCGTAGGCATATCACCCTCCTATAATACGTTGCGTTATAGACAGAGGTTATTGTTATGAAATTAAAAACAGTGTCAGTTTGTGCACTTTTGGTGTTACTTGCAGGTTGTCAGCAGGAAAAACCGAGCGAAACGACACAATTAACGACCTCGGCAGATGTATGTAATGCACAAGGAAACATGCCAGGTGGGTGGAATGAGTTTAACGCGACCCCTGATGCACAAAAGGCAATGGCCTTTGTTTTAAAGAAAATGGACACAATAGCGTCGTTTAAACAAATACTGAATGTTCACGCGCAAATCGTTAGCGGCGTCAACTATGCTATTGAGTTTGAATTGGATGATGGCTCTGTTTGGAACACGATTGTTTATCGCAACCTCGATGGCGAATATGCGATTACCCAATCGCCAAAAGAAGGCCACTTTTGCGAACAGTAGCGACTTAGTCAGAAAGCCCCTAACAATAGGGGCTTTTTGATCTAACAGTAATCACTGAATTAGACAGCGAAGCGACATTGAGATTTAATCGACACCGTTGAACCAAGTCTTGATGGTTCAACATCAATCCTCTGCGCCATTTGCTCTTTCAGCTCAGAAACGTGAGAAATAACACCGATCATGCGCCCAGTCTGTTGCAGGTCCACTAGCGTTTGAATAGCAAGATCTAAAGACTCTGGGTCTAAACTACCGAAGCCCTCATCAATAAATAAAGTGTCTAAACGGATACCGCCACTATAGGATTGCACAACATCCGACAAACCAAGTGCCAGAGCAAGCGCTGCCATAAATGATTCACCGCCGGAAAGTGTCGCAACATCACGCGTTTTTCCTGTGTAGCCATCTTCAACCATTAAATCTAAGCCGCGACCCGCAGCGCCTTTGAAGCCCTCTGTTTTTCGAGCAAGAATATAGCGCCCTTTACTCATAAGGCTTAAGCGTTGAGAGGCCTGAATCAGCACATCATCCAACAGTACACCAAGAACAAAGCGATGTAGGCTAACCCTGCTGCCTGTTTTACCGCTAGCAACGTCGTACAACGTACCAAAGACTTTGTATTCTTCTTCTAACTTACTATTTTTCTCATGCAACACGGCAATATCTTTACGAACCTTTTCAAGACGTTCAAATATTGAGCGTGTGGTATCAAGTTGATTCCTTACTTCAATATATTGCGCCTGCAGAGTGGTTAACCTATCGTTAAACGACTCTAAATTAGGCCTTTCAAGATCTTTCAATGCATGATTTAAATCATGTAGTGTTTGCTCAAGCTTGGTTTGTGCCTGTTTGAAGCTGTCTATTTCTTGCTGCCAGGCTTGAAGTTCATCATCTCCCACTCGACTACTTAGATAATGGCTTTCATCCTCAAATTTACTCGCCTGTAGTGCCTCATTCCACGCTAATTCTGCTTGGCTAAGTTTTTGCTCTGACTCAGATAACCACTGCTTGTTCGTCGCTAAGTGACTTTCCGCATTTGATTTCTCCAATATCGCTTGCTGTAAAGCGGTTTGCGCCTTTTCTAAGCCTGTGTTCAAACTCAGAATTTGCTCTTTTGTCAGCAAAATTTCACGTTCAAGCAAGTCAGCGGAACTGTATTTTGGGTCAATAGAAGCTTGTAATTGAGCCAATTGTTCTTGGTTCGCTTTAACGGTTGATTCATTTGCCGCCATTTTATTCTGCAGCTCATGAATTTTATTTTCACCCACGACGCAGCGTTGATTAAGCTGTTCAACGTTCTTTTCTAGCTTTTCAATATCAATAGCTTGTAGACGTAGGAGTTGAGCATTGATCGCTTGCAAATCATTTTGAACCGTCGAGATCTCAGATGTAGCATACTCACCCAACTCCTCTTTCAACTGGTTACACTGATTCTGATACTGACTAATGACAACGTTATGTTGTTCTAGCTGATTGCTTAGTTGGTTCAACAAGGTTTGAGCTTCTCGCTCTTTAGCTCTAGCCGCCTGAACTTGCTCTTTTGTAACGGCTTCTTCAACAAACGTTGCGGGGTTAGGATGCGTTTCGCTACCACACACCGGGCATGCTTCACCTGCTTTTAGTCGCTGCGCTAATACTGCCGCTTGAGCGTTGTGCCACTTAAGCTCTATCGTATCAGCGGCTTGTTGACGCTGCATATAGCGCTGACTGGCTTCGTGTAGTGACTGCTGCTTGCCTACAGTTAGCGCATTGAGTTTAGAGAGCTCTAAAGTAAGATCATGCAGCTTTTGTAGATCCTGTAACAGCCGTTGTTTTTGTTTTATTTCCGCATCGATGCTGCCAATAAGCGCAACATCAACTCGTGCTTTCTCTAGCTCCTTCTGTCCCTGCTGGGCCTGTAACGTTAACTTATCTTTTAGTTCTATGTACTGTTTTAACGTTGCTTCAAATTGTTGTTTTTGTTGATAACCCGCCGTTATTTTACTTTCCAAATTGTCTTTCTCGACCAACTTGTTTTTCATACTTTCAAGCTGATACTGCAGTTGCGTTAACTGCGGGACCTTTGCCGCTGCCTCTTTTGCACTTTGCTGCAAGTTTTCTTGTTCTCTCGCAACGACATTAGCTTTTTCGAGACTCTCTTCCAAAGCTACGATTTTTTGCCTAAGCTCTTGCGTTTGAGCTTTTGCATTTTGTAATGAGATGTAGGGCAACTCTATCTTATTGGCATTTTTAGCGTTTTCTAATTGCTGTTGACGAGCTTTTATCGAATCTGCGTGTTCTAGATGCAGCTTGAGTGCGCTTTCTGCTTGCTCTCGTTTCGAAAACTCTCCATTCAAGGTTTCCGCTTTTTGCAATTCAGATTTAGCAGTATTGAGCTTATCTAACGCTGCTTGCTCATTCTTTTTATCAGACTCTAATTGCTTAGTTACTTGTTCCAGTTGTTGTAATAGTTCTTGTTCAGAACTCGCTTCTGCAACTTGTAAAGCACCTCGAATTTGATTATCAAATTCGCCTTTCGCTTTACTAATTGCACTCGCTTTATCTTTGAGCGCGTACTCAATTTTTTTATATATGTCAGTTTGAAAGAGCTGGCCAAAAATTTCTTCACGCTCTTTAGAGCTAGCAAGCAACAGTTCTCGGAATTTTCCTTGAGGCAACACCATAACTTGACGAAATTGAGTTTCATTCAAGCCAATAATATTGCTAACTTCAGTTTTAACCTGAGTCGTCTTGCTGGTGATAAGCGTTTCAGTCTCACCGAGTTCATAAAGAGCCGCAGTGTGCTTTTTAATCGTCATCCCTTCACCACGGGCCTTGGGCGCTTCCTGCTCAGGGGATCGAACAACTCGGTATTGTTTGCCGTGTAACGAAAATTCGAGAACTACTTCGGTTGGTAAGTCTTGCGCGGATAAGTCACACCGCATCTGAATACCTTGTCGCTCATTACCTGTGGTTTCACCATAAAGGGCGAAGCAAATGGCATCTAAGATCGACGTTTTACCGGAACCTGTAGGACCATTAATCAAAAATAGAGGGTTACTGCCAAGCTTCTCAAAATGAATGATTTCAGTTTTTGCAAACGGACCAAAGGCTTGCATGGTTAGTTTAATTGGTTTCATCTTTGGTCCCTATTGCTGTGATAATTGCTTAATAATGTCAGTAACAGCTTGCTCTTGCTCTTTAGACAACTGGCTATCTTGCGCCTCAATAAAAAAATCTCGGAACATATCAATTTCGCTTCGCGCCAACTTTGCTTGCGCCATTTCCTGCTCTACCCCAATTAACATGCCAGGTTTCTCAAGGTGTAAAACGTTTGGATACACTGAACGAAGTTTTTCCATTGGGTTTAAAATCGCATGTTTATCCATCAAACGAACTAACAAATAATCTTCATTCTTGGGGTCTGTTTTCCCTTGCTCAATAACTTTATCCAGCTCGCCCTCTACAATACGCATTTCATGAGGAGCCGTAAGATCAATATGCTTTGCAGAAACGAATCCTTTCTTGTCCAGTTCAACTAACGTGAAACCTTTTCTCTGGTTCTGTTCACCAAAGCTATACTTCATGAGAGAGCCAGAGTAACGGATATGCTCTGCGCCTTTCTTTTGAGGCTGATGCAAATGACCAAGTGCGACGTAGTCAAAATCTAAGAAGTGTTCATGACTCACGCGATCAGAACCACCAATAGATAATGGTCGTTCAGAGTCTGACTCGATAGCCCCATCAACAAAACAGTGACTCACGAGCACGCGCTTTTGCTTAGAGATAAAGCGCTCTTTAATTTGCTCAACAAGCAATTGATGAGCCTCATCATGAGTGGATACCGAGGCTTTGTAGGCAAACCTGACCTGTTCAGGGTCGTTATAAGGCATACCATAAAACGCGACCTCGTCCGCAGAGTCCGTTTTTATGATGATGGGAGTGAGCATATCTTCAAAGTTGCTAACAATATGGAGACCTGCATTTTTCATTTGCTCTGAGCCGAAACCTAGCCTTTCTGCACCATCATGGTTGCCAGATATAAATATCATTGGTGTTTCTAACTCGGTACAAATGCGTTTCACGACTCGATCTAACAGTTCTATTGCAACCGTTGGTGGCACCGAACGGTCATAGATATCTCCCGCCACTACAACTGCATCGACGGGGTTGCGTTCAATATAGTTAATCAGTTGTTCGAGTACTGCTTGTTGATCTTCGAGTAGTGATACGTTGTGGAATTGTCGACCAAGATGCCAATCTGAGGTGTGGATAAACTTCATTCGAATTCACTTTCCGCCAATTCTATGAGTAGGCTTGCTTCTGTCAGAGTCCATGTACCGTTTATAAAAAGGAATGCGTCACGGGTGGGATCTCGAACAAGCCAAAACTCAAGTTATTTTATATCGGTAAGGATATCTTGAGTCGAACAGCTTTTCATGTGGTTTGTGTTCTATGGCTGGCTATTTAATCAGAAAGCGAGAAGAACACTGTAAAAACGCGGTGAGCAAAGCTATTTTGAAAAGCAAGCTGCGCCTAGTCATTGTCCAAACATCATTAAAGGGCCAGTTTCGAGTCAATCCCCCATAACATTTGCATCACTAAAACCTCAGCTACTAGAAGGAAAAGCAATAGCCAGACCTATTCGCTACGCCAATTGTATATTACTCCTACCGCATAGCCATCTGGCTCGATGTCGGCTTGCAAAACGTGAAAGTCTGGGCAGGGGCTGCTTCTTTGAAGCTCATCAATCACTAACGCTTTTAAAACTCCGCCACATGCACCCAATCCGCCAAGTTTTATATCAACAAATTGATACTGAGTTTGATCGGTCACCCACGGAGACAAGAATTGCATTGAGTTTAACCATTGCGGCTCTTCCTCATTAACGGATAAATACAATTGACTGAGTGGATGTTCACAACTTACTCCTAATTGCTTAAACACCTTGTCCACGGCGATGCGTTGTTGTTTGGCATCTAAATCAATTCGAACAACATCAGGCACAAGACCTGAATGTCGAAAAAAACACTTGGTTAAAATGATAGAGCTTTGAGGTTTGACATGCCCTTCTACATCGCTCGTAACCTCTATAGCCAGTATCCAAGTCGCTTGCGTTTCATTAACTTCACGATTTATCCGATTTAGTGCCATCAAAAATGCAGCTTGGCCATAAGGATAAAAGTAAATTTCAGTATTGACAGTTTGGCCAACGAAAATAGAAAGCTCGCTTATCAATGCTTTAAGCAAACTTTTGTCCACCGAAGATGGTAAAAGAACACAGAGATTCCCCTTGATATCAGCTTGCTCAAGACTCTCGCGCTCAGAGCGCACGAGGCTTAATATATGCTCATCTATTGATTGAGCAAAGTCAGGGGGTCGGATTTCCTCGGACAATCTAAAAGAATCATCAGCTATCTCGCGAACGGTGTGTGAACGGCCATTAAAGGATAGAAGATGCGTTTGAAATGCGAGTGGCATCTAGCCTCCGATTAAAACCGTAGGCATACCAGATAGAATTTTGCCACCATGAGACGTTGAATCGCCGACTCTCGCGGCTGGTTTACCGTTGATTGTTACGCTAGAAGAACCTGCAGAGATACTATCCGGAGGACCGATACAAATAAGCTTGTCGCCTTGTCTTGCCGCAGGTATCCCGCCAATCGTTACGTTTGGTGAACCAACAACGACGGGACCACCGACATGCGGTATCTTTCCTGTTTTTTTAGGGCAAAGATGAAAGCTGCCCAAAATTGCGGCTGGTTTACCCACTTTAAATCACCTTAGTTCAATGAAATTTGCCCAGCTTTAAGAGCAATAGCTGAGCCGTTAATGGATATTTTATTACCTTTGATATTGATTTCTCCAGAGCTAGACATCTGAATAGAAGCACCACCTACTTTGATCTCGACGCTCTTTCCTGCATTAAAAGACAGTACTTCACCCGTTTCATTCGAAAAGTTTTTACCTACTTTCAAGCTCGCGTTCTGACCAACCTCTTGATTAACATCATTGGTCACTTTTTCGGTTTTACTGTTTTCAACGGCGATATCAACACAGTCTTCAACTAGCATTTGGAACAGTTTTTCAGCATGAAGATAAATGTGCTCTTCACCAGGCTTATCATCGAAGCGCAACTCATTAAAATTGGATGTACCTTTTTGTACAGAGCGTGATTTATAACCACTCTGAGAACTTTGCTCTGGTAAAGCGTAAGGAGGGAGTTGACTACCGTTATATAGTGACCCCGTAACGATTGGTTGATCAGGGTCTCCGTTGACAAACTCGACGATGACCTCTTGTCCGACTCTAGGGTGAAACACCGACCCCCATCCGTTACCTGCGATATTTTGCGCAACACGAATCCAACATGAACTATTTACATCGTATTTACCAACACGGTCCCAGTGAAACTGAACTTTGATACGGCCATGTTTGTCTATGTAAATTTCACCATCTTTGTTCCCCGTAACTATTGCAGTTTGCAAACCTTTCATCTGAGGTTTCGGATAGTTAACTGAAGGACGAAGGATTGTCTTTGAGTCAACACAACTAAACGAGACTTTGACACCTTGCGCACCGGTGCCACCTTGACCAGTCTGGTTATAAACAGCAGCAGACAAAAAAACAGAAGACAGTACATATTCTTTGCCAACTCGAGATTTATCTTCATGTTTTTTAAACTTGAAGCACTTGCCTACGCTGAATGTTCTGCACGTAGCCTCGCCACGACACAAATATGCATTTTGCTGTAGTGCTTCTATTGCATGCGTGTTTCTCAGTGCGTATTGATCATTGCTCTCCATTTCACCCATGTATTCAAAATACTCGCTTTCAGGCACTGTAAAAAAATCACTTTCACCCTTTGCAGTATTTTTAGGATTCGAAGAAGGCTTGAGCATGTTATAGCCTGACTTTTGACTCGCTTTAGTAGTCAGAATTTGCGTTTCATGCCAAGAAGAAATGTGGCTAGATTTCGCCGTACCTGTATCAAAATCGACTAAAAACTCAGTACCCGGCTTATAAAAACTGATGTCATCAAAAATATTGAGCGTATGGGCAGACTTAGTATGTGTAAAACAAAATGATAGCCCCTCTTCCGATAACAGACGTCGAACAAATTCAAGATCTGATTCTTCATATTGTACTTTGTACGTGTATTTAGGATAGGACTTGGTTAGCTCAAAACTAAAGGCAACACTATGCTCCGATAGTACTTCAGAGATAATTTCCTTTATATCTTTATGCTGAAATATTCTGCAATTTTTTCGATATTCAGCGAAACGTAATTTAGGCTCTATTAATAATTCTATGTTTTTATAATTTTCGCCTTTATGTGTATTAGAAACCCTTTTCCCTTCTAATCTTGCAGCAGAAACGTAACCATGCATATAACGAGGATTTGAAGAAACATCCTCATTATTTTCAAGGGTAATGGTAACTTCCTTACCAATAATTTCGTTTAACTCACTTCGTTGATCATTAAAGTAAGCTTTAGCACGCAATGAAAAAAGTTCTGAGATCTCTTCTTTATACTCAAACGAGTTTAGTATGATGGCATCTTTACCGAATGGGGAAGAAATTCGGATGAAATTGTTATCTTGAGTTGCTCTTTTCATTAAATACTTCTTTCAAAAAAATGCGGAGGAATACTCCCCCGCATGAAAATTACATTTGTTGACCTTTAACACCGCTGTAGCCGTATACCAATGGAGCAGAAGTGTTGTTCTTATCGTCAGTAGGAGTCACTGTCATCATCATTTCTGTGTAAGAAATTGTGATAGTTTCAACTGGACGATCGTCTTGGATAGAAACTGAGTAGTTAGAAATCATCGCATCAGTCAGTTCGATCTTCATGATCTCTTCAACCTTCTCACCCTGCTTAGTAATATGGAAAACCGCTGGTTTACCTTTACCAATCGTCGCTTCTTTAAATAAGTCAGGAGAAGAACGGTCTTGAAGTTTAGTGATAGTCAAATCATATAGACGAGTAGCGCTCGCTTCACGGTCCATCGCTGTACCAGTGTATGATGAGATCTCACGACCTACACTCCAATCTACAGATAGTAGTGTAATCAAATCTTTGTATTGCTCGGCTGTTGCCTCACCCTTAATATCTGCGTATTTAAGATACGTATTAGACTGCATGCTAATCTCCTATAGCATTATTAATTGACATATATCGTAGTAATTTAATTATCTGACGTTTGGTGATAATTAGTGATTAATGTATCAAAAACTTCATTTTAAATACGCCCTGTTATATCTTTAAATAAGATTTAATTTAAGCGTTTTTTATAAAAAATAATAGTTAATATGAACCAACTCCCAATTATTATTGAGAGTGTAAAGGATGTTAAACTATTGAGACATCAAGTCCACTAGTTGTACCTTTAACAATAATTTCATCAAACGTCTTATCATTAAGAATTGCATGCAATATTTCATGAGAAATCTTCGGAAGCAATGTATTTTCTATGGTTGTTTGTACCACACGCGCACCACTGCCAGACTCATTGCTATTGTCTACAATATCATTAATTAGTTCCTCATCAAAAAACAGGTCAGCGTTATAGTGCTTACGAATACGAGTCGTAATTTTATCCAACTTTAATTTTGTTATTTCTATCAATACTTTTCTTGATAGAGGCAAATAAGGTAATACGTTCACACGCCCTAAAAATGCAGGTTTAAAGTCGACCAACAAATCATCGCGTAAAGCATCTTTTAGTGCTGACGGCTCAGGAGATAAATCAGGATCAGAATACAAAGACATCGTCGTTTCGGTCCCTGTGTTCGCGGTCATAATAATAATAGTGTTTTTAAAGTCTATATCTCGACCTTCACCGTCTTTAATTGAGCCTTTATCAAACACCTGATAAAAAATATCTTGAACACCAGGGTGCGCTTTTTCCATTTCATCGAGGAGAATTACACTATAAGGTTTACGTCTAACAGCTTCAGTCAGTACACCTCCTTCTCCATAACCGACATAACCAGGAGGAGAACCTAATAGCAATGAGACTTTATGCTCTTCCTTAAATTCCGACATATTGATAGTCGTGACATTTTCTTCACTACCATACACTTTCTCTGCAATCGCCAAAGCCGATTCGGTTTTACCCACTCCGCTTGGTCCGGTTAGGAGAAATACACCATTTGGTCGTGTCTCATCCGTGAGCTGCGCACTCGCGGTTTTTATCACTTCAGACATGAGCTCTAAAGCGTGATCCTGCCCGACAACTCGCTTACACAAACTTTCTTTCAAACCCAATACTGCTTGGATTTCATCATCCTGAAGTTTACCTAGCGGTATACCGGTCCAATCCGAAATAACTTCTGCGATTAGCGCTTCATTTACATGCGAAAAAACTAAGGGCTGTGAGTTAGCGGAAAGGTTATTTTCAAGCTCTTGTAACTTGTCTCTAGCAGTTTCAGAACCCTCCTGGATTATTTGGGTTCTAAGTGACTTAGCTTCATTTACCCATTCTTTTTCTTTTTCCCAAAGTACTTCTAATTCAATAATGTCATTAGATAGCGCATCAATCTCTTTTCGGACACCTTGCAGCTGCACATCAAGAGATGCTCCTAGCCGACTCTCTTGGCTAAGATGCTCATACTCAGCTTGCTTTGCTTTAAGTTTGTTTCTTTTCGCATCTAGGCCTCCCGGTGTAGATGACTGACTTAACGCAACTCGAGAACAGGCCGTATCCAAAACAGAAACCGCTTTATCTGGCAGTTGACGACCATTAATGTATCGAGCTGACAGTTGGACCGCTGCATTGAGAGCTTGGTTAGTGATATGAACATCGTGGTGTTGTGCCATTACATCAAGTAAGCCTCGTAACATTTCGATCGCGAGTTCAGGGGCAGGCTCATCAACCTTTACGACTTGAAAACGCCTAGTTAAAGCTGCATCTTTTTCAAAATACTTTTTATACTCTGCCCACGTTGTTGCTGCGATCGTTCTGAGTTCACCTCTCGCTAATGCTGGCTTCAGAATATTCGCCGCATCACCTTGGCCCGCTTGCCCACCACCGCCAATTAGGCCATGAGCTTCATCAATGAACAATATAATAGGCTGTGGAGCGTCGTTTACTTCCTTAACAAGGTTCTTAAGCCTGTTTTCAAACTCACCTTTCATGCCTGCGCCGGCTTGCAGTAACGCCAAATCCAGAGACTTAATTGCCACATTTTGCAGAGCGGGAGGTACATCGCCATCAATGATCTTTTGCGCCAAACCTTCAACAACGGCTGTTTTTCCAACACCAGCTTCTCCCGTAAGAATCGGGTTGTTTTGTCGGCGTCTTAATAAAATATCGATCATTAGGCGAATTTCATTATCTCTACCAATCACCGGATCTATTTTACCTTCCCTAGCTTGCTCAGTAAGGTCTGTTGTAAATTGATTCAAGGCGGAATTCGCGTTTGACTGCGCTAAGTCATTCGATCTTGATTGAGGCGCATTACTTTCTTTAAAGTTCAATAAGCGAGATGGTTCTATCTTGTTTAGTTCAGGACTAATCGAACCAGCCATGTTGACTAACGTATCATCAGACAAGTAGGCAAATAAAAGATGGATGCACCCCAACTGTTCTTGATTGAATTCAATGGTTGCAGACAACAAGGCATTTTGCATAACAGTCACCGTATGAGCTGATAGCCCAGGCACCGACTGGCATCCTGTTTTGTATTTTTCTAATGCCTTTTGAATATCGGTTTCAACCTTGATTTTATCGACATCAAATTCGTCAAAAACTTCAGAGTAAATATCGTCAGGATGGCGGATAATCATCATTAACCAGTGAGACATTTCAATACTGTGATGAGTTCGGGAGCTTGCCATCGCAGCTGCCTGTTCAAGTGTTTCCTTAGCCTGAGGAGACAATCTTTCGACCAACGCTGAAAGTGAGAGTGAAGCCATTACATTTCCTTTAAATAGTAATTGTTATAGTTCGATCTTTTGTACGTTCGTGTTTTTTAAGCACAGAACCAATACCTAACTGCCCCTGCTGTTTCGATAAACAAGCTTGTGGTAGCAAACTATGTTTGGTGGTGAGCTGCCACTTCAGTTGTTTATGTTTTCCAATCAACTCATAAGCAGCGTTCTTAATGATTGCTATATTGGGTTGGTTAGGAAGCAATTTACTAACTAGCTGTTTATCTTTTGGCAGAAATTCTATTGTTGTCCCCGCGTTGATGTTCCATGCTTTCGAACCCAAAGACGCTCCTAAACCAAGTTGAGCAAACTGCCCTTCAGGCATAGTTCGGGATGCAAGGCGTGTTTGCTCTTCTTTCGTAAGGTGTAACCATTGTCCTTGAAATTCATGAACTTTTACTTGGCATCCAGATAAACATTCAAGAATACTTTTCAGTCCACCTTTACTTCTCACTGGTGAAGCAAACACACCACCATAGTGCCGGGACAGTGAACTCCCTTTCCCAGTTAATGCCGATTTACAGCTTTCTAACGGCGAACGCGCGCCCTGCGCATGCGCACGAGACTGAACAGTCAGCTGACTCAGTTGCCAACATCGATAATAAAGAGATAATAAGCGATGATTGAAAATATCGTAGAAGTCCACCATAGCCGTATCGCCTTCTTTTTGGCGATGTAAAGCTAATTCACTATAGTGCTGGGGAAGCACACCTTGCTCACCCGTTAGGCCTATTAAATTGGTCTCAATCTCTAACTTGCTGTCATCTATATTTTTCAGTTCACAAAGCTGAGCATTTTCAAAACCTAATGATGGATTAACCTTTAAGTTTAGCTTTTCATGCTTCGGTAACGCATCTGTTCCTATTTGCGCCTCTGCTTGCAGAACTTCGTGTTCAATAAGATGAATCGCTTCAAACAATGGATGTTGCTTTAATTCTCGATAAAATTGTTCCGCGCTCATAGCAACACCTTATCGCCAGTTAATGCGGGCCATAGGTGGAAAGACTTTCCCGTGGACTTAATTCTTATTTCTAACTGCGTAAAAATGTTAATTTCAGCATATTGCGAGAAGTAAACAGATAAAACACTACCTAAGAGAAAGATCTGCTCTTTAGGTAAAATTTGATCAGAAACCGTCAAAATAATTTTTATACCGTGCGCAAATCCAACTTTGCCTTTCTGACTAATTCTTCCTGTAGTAGGCTCAAACTCTAACTTAGTTAAAGCATCGATTACCGCTTTCGTTTCTGCTGTCCCAGAAAATGCATAGAGATTAAGGGTCTGCTTCAAAGTTGCTAAACCATCTTCCTCGGTAAAATGGTTTAAAGTTAAAAGCTTAGTTAACTGCCATCGTGTGCTTTCATCCATTTCTGGCCGAATAGTTTCTGATAAAGAAACTAAACAACGAACAGATTCGAAATTGTCATTTACCTCCGGTAAAGATACTTGCGGCAGCCCACCTCCAAATGGAAGTTTCTGCGCTAAGTTGCGGTTACAGCACTCAGCTTCCACGTACATTAACCAGTTTTCCCGGCTATCCGGGCTGAACAATTGATGTTTTTTATCAACAAAAGAAATGTAAGTTTCTCTACCTGGCTCATCATACCCACCAGCCCAGTTCTTATCCTCACGTCTCATCAACCAATAAATCTCACTAGTGTTTGTATAATGCGTGTGCTCACCAGCGTGATAACATGGCAAATTGTGGTACGTTTTGTTCCAGTTTCTCAACGTTACGTCAGAAATTGAGACAACCTCATTACTTTCAGATTCTTGGTATTGCGGAGACAAGTGGTAATCGTATTCAGTTGGTAGAATACGCTTAGGCTCCATAATACTTTTAAATAAGTTGATTACAGGCACACAACCTACCATTAAGCTTTCTTCGTCCACTTGCTTTGGAAGCCAGTCATCGTTGGTATCAAAGTAAAAATACAGTTCGACTTGCTCTCCAAGATCTAGCTCAGATAATCCAAGTTCGGTGATATCAAAGAACATAAACTTCTCAGGAAAGTGCAAATACTCAACAAGTAATCTTGCTCCTGAAAAGCTTCTTTTACTGTATGGCACAACTTTCTCATCTTCTGAAAATCCTACTTCAGAAAGATGTCTTTTGGTTAAAGGACGAACTTCTTTGCCATCCACAACAACAGATAAACCAATTAGGTTTTGAAACAGCATTTGGTAGAGCTTAAAAGTCAATTGAGATTGACCGTTTAAATAGAAGCGCAGCCGTTCTATCCCCATTTCACCAAGAGGAGTCTCTTCATCTTGAGCCGTGAGCTGTACTTTCAAAACTGAATGAGCATTGCTTTCCCATCGTGAGCCAACTGGCTTGAAAGGCGCATTTTTAAAAACGCCAGAGGTCACATCAACAGGATACATTCTGACCGGATAACAAGTTCTAAACTCGCATTCATGATATCCAGTAGCACCGATAACAACTCGCTCGCCTTCTTCTACATCAAAATAAGAGGAAGTGGAGTTAGAACAGCTCATTTTAATGACTGACATTGACGGGATTGGGGCGTGAAAATCCGGATATAACTGTCCCATCAAAGACTCTGTAAACTGAGGGTAACTATTGTCTAAGCTTTGTCTAATCCTTGCTGTTAGAAATGCGCAGCCTTCTAACAATCTTTCTACGTGTGGATCGTCAACCTGTTCCTCACTAATACGAAGTCTCGCGGCAATCTTGGGATACTGCTCACCAAACTCTTGCCCTTTGTGACGCAAATAAGCTAACTCGCGATTATAGTACTTGAGAAACTCTTCACTCATTTTGCTCTACTCAGTTTCATACCTAAATTTACCGGCTCTACTTCAGAATTGAATCGCACTTCATGAATACTGTTATCAATTAAGCAAGTGGCATTTATCTGTAACCTCAATACCCTATCAATAGCGTTTTTCTCGTCTGAAATCTGGACATGAGGGTTCCTTAACCTCGGCTCAAACTCTTTAATTGCATCATGAACGATGTCGCAAAGCTGATTCTGCCCTTCTTGGCTGCTATAGGGCATTGAGGAAAAATCTGGCAGCCCATAATTCAATATTGAATAACGAACCTCTAAAAGATCATCAGGAATGTTTTTCCATCCAATACGACTATTCAGCATCGACTCTAGATCTCTAAGTAAGCTGCTCAACATCTGTTGCTGGCTTGCAGGGAAGTCTTTCTCATCTCGAGTGAGAGGATCACTATCTATCAATTTGTCGAGCAGAGAAACGGTTAAAGACATGATATTTCTACGCTATTTGTTTCTGTTCTAATAATGTAGTCAAATCACAGATTGGAAGCGCCGAATCACCGACTAACCAACATTTTTGACCCAAGCCAACAAAAGATTCTTGCTCACCAATCTGCTTCCAATCCGTTTCTCGACCTAACTTTTGCGCATCGGTCTCTGAGTCAACATATGTCAACGGCATATGGCCTTCGCCTTCACCAAGTCCATCGATATCAAACTCGACAGGTCGCCAAATACTCTCTAACAATGAAGTAGGTGCTTTAACTTTTAGCGTATGGATGCTCGATATGGGTACAAGAAAATAGTTACCTGCTGTAGAAAACAGTTCAATGTAACCACCTAAACGATCATCAATATCTCTAGCATCTTCGTAGTTTGTGCCGTTTACGTTAAACCCTTTAATAGTACGATGCTCTTCAATGCGATGCGATAGACGTGACGCTTCTTCGTACTCTTGATTTCCGAGAGCAAGATTAAATCGAACAAGCTCTTTAGTTAATTCCTCATCACCTATTACTTTGGCACTAGCCGCACCATTGATAAAATCCTTTCTAGCTTGAGCTGCTTTCACTAAATGTCGTAGCTGACTTGCACCAGGCAGATACTCAGGAAACAATTTAATCGATTGCATGAGCTGAGCGTCCGCACGCTCGAAGTCCCCATCAATGCAAAGAAGCTCAATGAAGGAACTTCTCAAGCTCGCATCTTTAGGTGTTGCTTTAATTTCATCAGTTAATTGCTCTAGAGCGTGTTGCAATAGGCCTTGGGACAAAGCATTTTTCCATTGAGTCATTGTTATTTCCTTACACCATGTGCTCTGGTGATAATTCGGTAATTAATTTAATGCTAGATACCATTTGATCGAGTTGAAAATGCGGTCGCAAATGGATAACTGAGTAATAATGTCCAGGAGTTTCTCTTTTCTCTCGAACTGTAATTTTCGCTTCATTTAGGGGATATTTAGCTCGAAGCTCATCAGACGCTTCATCTGATGCGGTAGTGTACTGATGTAACCAGCGTTGAAAGTCACGCTCTAGGCTTTCTGCATCTTGATACCCACCAATTTTGTCACGCCCCATAACCTTGAGATAATGTGCGACTCGCGATACACACAATGTGTATTGCAACATCGATGTCAGTTTTGCATTCGTTGAAATATGCTTTTCTGCGTATTGTTTGGGCTTGTAGAGAGATACATTCGAGGTCATCCCTACCATATCAGTCTCAGGTATTGGAGAAATAGAAATAAAACCGCACTCAGACAATTCTTGTTCTTTTCTCTCAGAGATTTTCAAGTTTAACGGACATCTTTCACGATCATTCTTGCCGTTAACACGCATCTTGCTCCTTGTAGGAGCGACGATAATGCCCTGACTGTAATCGCCTTGTTTAATCCCTCGCATATGCGTGAACCAACCATGTTCCTGAAATGCTCTAATTGATACGGCAGCAAAACAGTACGCACTACTCCCCCATAGCAAATCTCGGTTGGAGTCGTAGATGTGTTCTTGAAAATTGAATTTATCATTCCGCGAGCCATCACTTTTGTATGGCTGACGGAACAAGACGTTAGGTGCAGTCAAACCAATAAATTTAGCGTCATCGTTATCTCTCAAACTACGCCACTTTGCATAATCTTCCTGTTCAAATTGGGCTGCTATATCTCTTATCGCAGAGAGTTGAGCGAAACTATCAACACCAAACATCTCTGGCGATGCAGACATGATAAATGGGCTGAATGCTGCAGCTGCAGACTGAGAGATCTTACTCAACACAGACAGATCTCTATCAAAATAATTTTTACTAGGATCACAGCGAAGCTGATAATCTCCAACCACCACACCAAAGGGTTCTCCCCCTGCCATGCCATATTCATTTTGATAGAGCAACTTAAATAGTGCTGATTGGTCAAACTCGATGGCTTTTAAAGCATCTTTACTGATTTCATTCCATGTCGCCGTTAAAACCTTAACTTTTACAGAGTCCGATGAACGAGAATCAACCTGTTCACATAAATACCTAACTCCAACCCACCCCCTTTCGAGCTGTTGAAACTCAGGATGATGTAATATTTCATTTAGTTGAGATTCTAATAGCTCATCAATGCGGTTAATTGTGTTCATCACACTATGACGAAAGCTGTCCAAATCTCTTGAACGTGTACCTTCTAGCCAAATTCGCGCTGACGCTACAAGATCAGAAGATTCATTGAATCGAGTCAACCACGGGCTATCAAGTTCAGCATAGCCTCCGGTACTGAACTCATGTTTTAGCTTGCTAGGGTCGCGAAAGTTAAGTGACACTGCTAATTCCATCTAGAACATAAAGATTGGTCATGGCTGGCCTTTCGACCAGCCAATTCATTTCTTATCCACCTGACTGAGGGATCTTTGCCACAAGTCGCAAAGATGTGGTCAGTTCTTCCATTTGTAACCAAGGCTTCAGCCATGCTACGGCATTGTAAGAACCAGGTGCGCCAGGAATTTCCTTAACCTGAACACGAGCGTCTGCTAGAGGGTATTTCGCTCTGATCTCTTGACCACCGCCTTCAGAAGCATTGACGTAACCTAGGATCCAGCGGTTCAGCCAAGACTCAACGTCTTCTGCTTCCATAAAGCTACCAATTTTATCTCGAGCCATTACTTTCAAATAATGCGCAAAACGAGATGTTGCCATCATATAAGGTAGGCGGGCAGAAATGGCCGCATTGGCCGTTGCTTCAGGGGATTCATGGTTCGCTGGTTTTTGACAGGTTTGCGCACCAAAGAACACTGCATAGTTGGTGTTTTTGTAGTGACAAAGCGGTAAGAAACCAAGCTTACCAAGCTCCGCCTCACGTCTGTCGGTAATACCAATCTCTGTTGGGCACTTCATATCAGGGTCGCCATCATCACTCATGAAGAAATGCGTTGGCAAGTTATCCACTCGACCGCCGCCTTCTGCACCACGGATGGCAGTACAAAATCCATATTTTGAAAATGCGTCGGTTAACTTAACACCAAGAACATACGAAGAGTTCATCCAACAGTAGTCGTTATGTTCAGCGTTAACAGCAATACCTGAAACAGGATCTACTTCGAACTCTTCAAACCCAAACTCTTCGACTGGAGCGGTAGCTTGTCCGTATGGCAAACGAGCAAGGACTTTTGGCATCGTCAGACTAACGAAGCGCGAATCGGCACTCTCGCGGAACGAACGCCATTGGGCGTATTCTAGTGATTCAAATACCTTATCTAGGTCGCGTGGTTTTGACAACTCAGTCCACTCATCAAAGCCGAATAGTGCTGGTGAAGCCGCGGACAAGAATGGAGAGAAGCCAGAAGCCGCTACATTTGACATTAGGCGTAACGACTCAATATCTTCTGGGTGGTTGGTAAACTCATAGTCTCCAATCAATGCACCATACGGTTCACCACCAGCACTACCAAACTCAGACTCGTAAACCTTTTTAAAGATCTGGCTTTGATCAAACTCAACAGCTTTGCTCAAGTCTTTATGTAGCTCTTTCTTGGTCATGCTCATCATGCGAACTTTCAGAGTAGAGCTGGTCTCTGAATTCATCACTAGATAATTTAAGCCGCGCCAAGAACCTTCGAGTTTCTGTAATTCTGGGTGATGCATTACTTCAGACAACTGATCAGAAATCTGCCTATCGAGCAAATTAATCGCTTCACGAAAAGTTACTGTTAGGTTTTTGTTCCAAGTAACTGTCCCTTTCATTGCTTCTTCAGCGAGCGTTTTAATCAGCTCCTCAGCACGAGAAGCTTCGGTCTGCTTAGTCGCACCAATAGCTTGATCTAAGAATGAAGTTGTCTGTTCATTAACTGTTGGATCTAACTGTTTTTCAGCTTCAGTCGTCATTATTCCGCTCCTTCAGTACTGTCTGACTTCGCTTTCTTGTCAAGATCTAACTCGCCTGCAAGTCTTGCCAGATTGTCCGTATTGTTCAAAACATCCTCTAGGATATTTTCAAGCTCTTCTGAGCGGTCAACTTTTGTCATCAAATCACGCAGTTTATTACGCGTTTCCATCAATTGGCGTAGTGGATCAACTTGATTTACGATCGCAGCAGGCTCAAAGTCTTGCATTGATTTAAAGTTTAAATCGACCTCAAACTGTGAATCGTCATTCGCAAGCTTATTCGCAACTTTAAACTTCACCGATGGATTCATTTTTTTGAGTACATCGTCAAAGTTATCTCGATCGATCTGAATAAAACGGCGGTCTTTTAATGGCTTCAACGCTTCTGTGTTTTGACCAGCGAAATCACCCATTACACCTACAACAAAAGGCAGTTCTTTCTTAAGAGTTGTACCTTCAGTTTCAACATCATAGGTAATGTGGACACGAGGCTTCCGTACTCGTGATAGTTTCGAGTGGATACTCGTCATACCATTCTCCCTTTATTAATTTTCATTTTGTTCTGCTATGCCAACCAAACGGAAGTAGCTTTTCTTTGCATCCCCGTCGGAGATAAGTTCCGCCAGTAACTCCGGCAGAGGCATCCCACACCAACGAATGATCTGTTCGATGGAGTAAGAAACTGGTGAGTGAGGTTCACTCTCTCGGAAGAAATCAGCTACTTGCTGCAATTGTCTAATTGCCTGCTCTCGTGATTTCATGTTTGTCGCTAATAATGCATCACAACTTTGTGAACTTAACGGTTGTTCAGAAGAAGATTCATCAAGATCCTCTAGCTCTTCAATCACTGCTTGTGGTTGATTAAAACGATCTCCAAGAAGGTGCCTTAATGCCGAGTGTATTGATTCAAGTCTTTTTGATATATAAGAACTAGGAGTCACATCACCGACCGCTTCATCTAATCGCTGACTGAATTCATTAAATGATTCCGTAGCGAACTCCAAATCCGTGATTAATTCTCGATAAAACGTATCAGAAGTCGACTTAACCGTAGTTATAATTTCAGATAGCTCAACAGCCCCAAGCTCGACTCGATTTCGGCGCTTATCTTCGTCTAAGCGCTCAAGCTCTATAGCTTGCTGATATTCCCAATAGGCATAAGCTTGCTCCACGCCTAAGTCAGTCAATGGTATACAAGCAATTGGAAAAATAAGTGTTCCTTCACTATCGATACCATTGAGGCCAATAATCGCCGATATTCTTGTCTCAATACCATCTTCATCAGGCATTGGGTACAGATCATCCCAAAAGTTCTCAATTAAACTGGTTGCGAGTTTGTAGCCAACGCCCATACCACGAAAACCATACAATCGAGTTAGGGCTTCTATAAGCCAGGCAACAAATTCCAAATCTTTAGACTGATTCGTGAGTATTTCTGGGACATCTTCAATAAATACTCGCCATAAATTACTGTGGGTATAGATACTTTCTTCTTCTATAAGAGCATTACGTTCAGCGTTGCGGGCGGCCATACGCTGATCTTTCAACCGATAGTAAGCAGACTGTGGTGATACATCCTCTCTAGGATCAACACCTGTAGGATTTTCTTGAGATATAGGAGCCAACGCTTGTTCATACCAATCAAACATTTCATTACTCATAAGCTCTCCCTCTTAGAAAGACAGGTATTGTCGCGTCTTCTCTAGCTACTGTTTCGCACTCCGTTTGCGCTTGGCGAACTTTGATCAAAGCACAAGTTACGTTATCACTTGCGCCCCGAACCAAAGCCGAATGCATGAGCGCTAATCCAGCTTGGTTGACTGAGTCTGCATACAATGTCCGATGAATTTCATCACTCGTAAGTTCCTTAGAGAGTCCATCGCTACAGAGTAGAAACTGATCGCCGTCAGCCAACTGCCCTGAAACTTGATCAATAGTGACACTTTCGTCGACCCCAACAGCTCTGGTAATAACATTTGCAAGAGGGTGAGATTCGGCATCTTCAAATGCCAATAAGCCCTGATCCACTAAGTCCATGACTTGACTATGATCACGTGTTTTTTGGACAAAATTACCACTTCTAAGCTGGTAAATTCGGCTATCCCCCACCCAAAGGCAGTGGTAATACCCATCCTGAATAAACAACAAAACAAGTGTTGTTCCCATCGTTTTACCGTCTAAGTGATTTTGTGCGTATTGGTAAATTTCTAAGTTCGCTTCTTGAACCACTCTTCGGATATCATCGATATTAGTATTGGAGACATCCTGCATGTGGCGCGCGACTCTATCCACTAGCATCTGGCTTGCTATATCGCCAGCACTGTGTCCACCCATTCCATCGGCAACCACCCAAATATGCTGCTCTGTCATATCCAACAGAGCATCCTCGTTATAAGGGCGTACTTTTCCTGCGTGCGATTTAGCAAAGGTAAAATAGTTCCAATTCATTCTTCTATCCTACCAATTCCACTTTTTCCAGCCGCCATCAAGCATGGCTGAAAACTGACCAATTGAAGGAAATCCACTAGTAATGAACATGCATGGTTCAACCTTCGTTGAACCTTCAGTCCACCAAAAACATGGTTTACTCAATTTTTCTTTAATGAGGTAATTCAAAAGCGTATTTTGATCAGTATTGCCGTGATCATGAAAAACTGTAGATATTTGGCTTTGATAAAGAAACTCTAGAGGCCTCACTTCACTTGTTACATTCGCAACGAGGTCATTTTTTTCTTGAGTACTCTTATGCCAAACATCAAAGACAAAGTCGTCCTCAAGTACTGAAAGAGCAAGAGCGGCACTGTCCTCTGTCCAAGCTCTGTCACCCCAATATTGCGCAGCTTCACCTTTTACGGCACGAGCTATAGTAAAGAAAAAGTATCTACCGCATGCATCAACACTAGGAATCATGCTACCAATGTAGGTTGAGTCTTCTAAATAGCTAATATCCAAAGCAAAGTGCCACACAGGAGCCGTTAAAAAGTGCTCATTCCAGCTTTCACCCAGTTGTTCCCTGCTGACTGCAATAACCGCCTGTTGCCAATCATGCCAACGCTCCGAGAAATCTTGTGATAAACCATCTTTCACAAAGTCCCCTTTTGCGGGCATTTTACCGATATAGCCCCAGCCTGATGTTATAAGGTTCGTGGACATCTGAACCTCTCCATTTCATTTGACCAAAAAGGATTAATGGCACTAGAAGGAATAAGCTCTAGCTGCACCTTATTTCCCTTTAAATCAATCATAACTATATTGTCTTTACGCGATTCTGGCCTTGCTTTAAGTGATTGATCCAAAAGCTTGAATATGCCCCACTCACCTTCATAGGTATGCGCAATTTCGCGTTTAGATTCAGGTGGTGTGAACACAATTCGAGTCTGATCTTGACCGGCAGGCCAACTCAACGATTTAGCTCTTGCTGGTCCATGCTTATAAACCAAATCTTGTCCACCCAACTCTAAGACAAATCGAGTAATGTGCTGGTCTAGATAAACAGGCTTCATCCCAAACTCTACGCGTAAGGAATTATCAGATTCAAAGAAAGACTGCCTGATACGTTGCGCTCTTTGAAAGACCATTAGTGTTTCTGGGCGAACTCCAATTTCCTTTTCTAATCGCCAACGACTTTTCGAAGTATCCACAAACGGTTCGAGGTATTCTTGGAAGAATGCGTCAAGCGTACCTCCATAACCAAAGAATCGCTTAAAGTCTTTCAATCTAACTTCTCTGCTCGCGTTGGGCTCGAATGGATATCTGCCAGCAATAGTCCGCTGATAAGGGCGGACCACTTGTGTTACCCAAAGTTGATTTAGATGATCCTTCGAACCGCTCTCCGCAAACTTAACCGACTCTTGAGAAAGCTCACCTAGCCATTGATTAAATGGTCTCGGCAAAAGTTCTTTAGCACGAGCAAAGGAAGCTGCGACATCTTGTGTAACGGTTCCATCTAAAATACTTTTGTAGGCAATTTTCTGATTGTTACCAGAGCTTGATAAGTCACTTAAATACGAACGCAAGTTAACCATTGCTTGTTGAATATCATCAAAGTCTTGCTCACCAAGGCGTAAGATCTCTGAAAAATGCGATTCGACTTCTTTACCTGGCAAAGCAACATTGAAACCGTTTTCTTCAGGTAAATACATGTCTAGTCTATCTGCCGTATTTGAAAACTTAACTTTGGCAACTTTACCAGCAACTTCAGAAGCGGCTTTTTGATTTTCTGACAATGATACTTTTGATAGAGCAACCTCTTTTTGGATTGCTCTCAACAAAGATTCGATTGGTCTTTCAACTCCAGATAAAACCCTCGCTTGCTCTGTCGCAAGTTCTAGGCTCGGAGCCTGCTTCAATTGAATATCTTCGATCAACGTTTTCCATTCATTAACATAATCTTGATAGTATCGAGACTGAACGCCTTGGATGGCACTATCTTGATCAATTTCATGAGCCTTAAGATCGTCACCATAAACCCAGTTCTCTTCCATTAGGCTTTTTACTGTACGGTTGATCTGAATCTGAAAAATGCTATGAAAACCATTGTACGTGTAGAAACCCGAAATGCCTTGTGATAGCGGTTTTCCACTAGCTCGCTCGAACTGCTCAAGCCCTTTAGGTCCCAATACATCAGTCAAGCGAAATGAAGGTACATGACTCTTAGAAAATTGTATTTTCATTCGCTGATAAGCACGTTCAGGTAGAGACATTTGAGTCAACACTTCTCGAGCACTCGTCACGGCAGCAGTGTTGTAAGTAAAGCCTTGTCCATCGTTGCCTAATAAATATTGAGTGTGCTGTAGCAAACGTCTTCTTAAGTCTGCGTTTAGCTCACCCGGATATTGACGTTCGAAATAAAAGTTAAACCAAGCCAACACTTCATCTTGTTGATATTTGTCTGGATTGAATAACATCAAATACGTTTTTAACGTTTCGTACAAATACTCACGATGCTGTTGATTGCTCTCCATTTCTGACACCAAGCTATCAAGAAGCAGAGGGGCGTAATATTGGGTCAAAGCATCAGAATATGCATTGTTTGCCGCCTGAGACACTTTGTCTCCTTGATAGAGACCAAACCTCTTTACAGAGTCGGCATCACCGTAGTCGCTTTGCTTTCCGAGAGGAAGCGTCATCAACCTATCTAATGTTTCTACAGCTGAAACAATATCCGCTTCAAAATCTAAACTTTGAGCGCCAATCATTGCATCAATATGGCTCGCTTGTTCATTGGTATCGACAATTAACTGTGAGTTCCACTTATAACTCATAAACCAAAGCGCAGAAGCTCCTAGCAGTAGCGTTGTACATCCAATGTAAACACCTCGACGCATCCAACCTGACTGCTTTTGATAGTGACGATTAACTGTTCCTAACAGTTGCTCTTTGAAAATAACCTTGTCAAAAAGATTCTTTACGAAATAACTATGAGAACCAGTCTGACTCTTTGCTAGAGCTAAACGATTTAACCCAAGTCCATTGGTTGATTCATTCATCAGCTTATCGACTGGTAAGCCTTCTTGAACCGAACTCAACATAAACACACCACGAATCAAGGCAGGCTCTTCAAAACTGTTTTGTGCAAAAATTTCAGCTAAAAACTCGTCAAGATTAGCTTGTAGCACTCTTAATTGCTTTGGAAATTCAAAGATAAGCGCGCGTTTATCTAAATCGTCCTCTGTTTCAAGTATTCTAAGCATACGGGCATCAAGGCGCTCCAACATGCCATGAAATTCTTTGTTGAATAGAGAAATAACGCCTCTTTCATCATCCACTTCACGAGGGAACATGAAACCAAATAATTCCTCTCGCTCTTCCTTACTTAAATCGGCAAAAAACTCATTGAAACCGGCAACTAAATCCATTTTGGTGAGCAATACGTAAATCGGAAACTGCATGCCTAACTGGTTTTTCAGTTCTTGAAGTCTCGACTTAATTGCTCGAGCATGAAGACTTCGCTCGGTTCGAGTCTGAGACATCACGCTGGCTAAACTTATCGTAACAATCGCACCATTAATTGGTCTTTGCGTTCTATACTTTTTCAACAATCCTAAGAAACCATGCCACGCTTTAGAGTCGACCTTTTCTTGACTGTCTTGTGTCGTATACCGGCCAGCCGTATCTATAAGAACTGCTTTATTTGCAAACCACCAATCACAGTGGCGAGTGCCACCTACACCGGCAATAGAGTCAGAGCCAAGGCTGTCTCCTAATGGAAACTCTAACCCCGACTGCTTTAATACGGTTGTTTTCCCCGTTCCAGGAGGGCCAATCAACACATACCACGGTAAGTCATACAAGCTTCTCTTGCCTTTGTGTGTTTTCGTCACTACTTTGACAGCTTGCTCAATACGCTCGCGCATTAAGTCAATTTCACTTGCCGCTTCTTTATCTGATAGGCTATCAACCTCAAGCAACGTTTGAATACTTTCGTCTTCTTTCACCTTTTGCTTATGCTGCTTGGTAACGTTAAATATCGCCCAAAGCAACACCAACACTAGAATAGTGACTAGCCGTTGAAAGTCACTCTTTAGGGGCTCATATCCCGCTATCGCAATAAGTGGACCAACAACCCAAATGAAAATAGAACAAGCAGTGACACCTATAAGACCGAGAAACCATCTTTGAGTAAATATTCTGCCAATTTCTTTAATACGCATCTCTATCTACCTATTATTAATTCGCGACAAGAAGGTCGATTTCAATCCGGCGGTTAATAGCTCGGTTTTCATCACTACTGTTTTCAACTAATGGTCTTGCATCCCCCAATCCCTCGGGTATCACTCGCCCTTCTAATGCACTATTCGAGATCAGTTGTTCAGACATAGCAGTGGCTCGAGCTAATGATAGGTGCCAGTTCGAGGGATATTTACTCGTGAAAATAGGCCTATCGTCGGTGTGACCAGTAACAATGATCTTGCCTTGGGTCGACTCCAATGTTCTCGCAAGCTTAGAAATAACGGGTTGGATGTAAGCGACAACATCAGCACTACCTGATTCAAATAGATCTTGAGACTTTAACGAAATTCTTACCCTGTCTTGCAGCGGCTCAACATTGATTAGCCCCTTACCGATCTCAGTTGCTAGATACATTGAAATCTTTTCTGCAATTGGCGCTGATTTTGATTCTGACGTTGCATCTTGGTTAAGTTGTTGCGGTTGAATCAAATTGACTAATTGAGAAAAGGTGCGATTGGATGCCTTATTTAGCTCATAACTAAAATACATATATATGCAGACCAATAGTGCCGCCGTTACAGAACATACAACCCAAAGAGGAGCTCTATCAGAAGCCTTTGAGCCATTCAAAATGTGTTGGTCGATACTATTGCTTAGTTCCTGAGGGACTCCTCTCCCATAAGTCTTAAGAGTAGCAATAACCTGTCTTCTCAATTTCCGGTGCGATTCCAGTCCATTTTTTTCTAAACGGTATTGACCCAGAAACCCGAGAGATAAGCACACATACATTAGTTCAAGCAAATCTAAGTTCACATCTGGTTTCGCCATGCACTTATCAAGATGCTTAAAGAACGCTTCCCCACCTTGACTGCTAGCATAGAAGGAGCTAAGTAATGAATCGTGACTCCAGAATGAATTCCCACCCCAATTGGTGTTAAGGACAACTTCATCTAGTGAACAGCATAAACAATAACGAGCTGTATCAATGGTATCCAAATCAACGTCATGCTGACGTAATCGGTTCTCATAATCTCTAAGCTTTTGTGCCAATGTCTCTTTTAGAAACAACGGATCGGAATGAGTCGCTGTCGAGCGAATTTGACCGATAATAGATAACAGGCCATTCGCCTCTGCTAGTAGAGAGTTATTCCCATAAGCGACCACTGAATCATTGTTCACCAATTCAGGACTTTTTGAGATAACTACGGTATTATCCACAGACTTTTCTGATTGTGGTTTCGATGCGGGTGCTCTTCCACCCGGTGTTGGTTTTACTATCGTTTGTTCCATACAGAGCGCGCCTATTGATTAATACTCCAAAGCTCAAGTTCAGCATTCGGAAAATGCCCTGATAGGTGAAGCGCAATACCGCCACTATCTTTTAGCCTCATCCAAAATGGCCCTTTCTTGACAACTTCGAAATAAACATAGCCCGTTTGGTAAGGAATCTGTCTCGGGACGACACTCAACGGCACTACGTTTATACCGTTGATCTGATTATTAATTAGATCGCGAATCTGTTCTGCCGGGCCAAACTTGAGTTGCGCTGGGACCAGGCGTCTTATTTCATCTGTTGTGGTGTCTGCTTTAATTGCTAGCACAAATTGGCATGACTCAAGCAAGCGTTTATCTGGAAGCGGCGTCACTTGAATACCGTATTGGCGAGGCTCCAACGGAAGTTTGGTCGCAGTTTGGTCAAGGACAACACTGAGGTACTGACTGAGTATCTGATTCAACTCGCTATAGACACTTGATACATCTAAGTGATCATACGCAAGCAAACTTGGGACTCTTTTAGTTTTATTAGAAAAAGTGGCTAACTCACCAATGTAACCTTTAAGTGTCGTCGCTAATTCCAGTGGATGTAACCTATCTAACTCACTGAAATGCTTTAACTTCGCCTCATATCGGTTCAGCATTTGGAGCATGATGAAATCAACAGCAGATGCCGATGCAGATTTACCCTTAATCAAGCGCTGTGCAATAACGTCAGCACGCATCTTTGTCATCGCGATAACGTTACGTAGATAAGCTGACATAACTTTGTCGCTAAGGAGGTTGATAAGCGGAGGAACGTACTCATCGTCTAGTATAACTTCCCCTTCAGGAGTTACCTCTTTGATCCTTAAGATAGGTAACTCCACATAACCCGCTAATTTGTCATTACTCGCTTTCAACTCTAGGTTAAGGGCTGCAACTTGGATGGTTTCTTCATCTTGTCCTGTAAGGTTATCTATCACGTCGATATCTTGAAGTACATAACGAGAGACGATCGATTCGCTTACATCCGAAACGTTTTTACCTGTAACACTTGAAAGAGGGAGAGTTATTTTTACTAACGTATTTTCAGTGTTTTTATCAATAAGTAGAGGCGAAACTGAATCGTTGGATATTAACGTATTAACCAACGTCATATCTGGCAAAACAGCTTCAAGATGCTCAAGTTCAATAAGACCATCTTTTAGCGCGTGTTTTTTTACTCGACATTTCCAAACTCCCCAATTGTAAGCCCCACCTAACTGATGTAAGCCCTTGAATTCTTGAGAGGTTGCGCGTTCTTGTTGTTGGAAGTGCTGGGGACGTAAAAACATTCCTTCGCACCAAGCCGTCTTGGAGTATTGCGTCATTTATAATTAGCCAACTAAACGTTATTTAACGACCAAAGACAGATCTTCTAACAATACTTGATATGTGTTGTAACCGGTCTTATCCACTTTAATGACTTGTCGCCAATTTGAGTTTTCAATATCTCGAAACGCTACGACAATGCCTAAATATTCTGTCTTTGGAGACATACTTGCTTGATATGTTTCTTTCTGACCTGGAGTTAATGAAACTTCATATTTATTCACTAAATCAGGTCCTAAGACTTTTTCACTTTCTTCATAAATAGAAAAAAAGTCCTGGCTTTCGAAAATGGTATTTGACGTTAATTCAAATACATACACCACTACAGGAGAAGGCCTGCCGTTTGAATCAGGATTAATGTTATGACTTGCTGCTATTTCTAAATCTGAGTATGGATCAACAACTAGGTTCGCTGCTGAGCACCCAAATAAAGCTATTGAAATTAATAACAAAATATATTGGTAAAACTTTTTCATCACCCTAATTCCTAGCCTTTGTTTTTTAATGCTAATTCATAGTGCTTAGCGAAGTCTTCTAAATAGAACGGAGACTCTTTATTGATAATATCATCGGATAGCTTTTCATGAATATCCTCAAACCTCTTCCAACTTTGAGCATATTTCCTAGCTGGAATAACCTTATTAATAACCGTGTCTTTCGCTAAAGCATCTGAGTATATAGAAGTAGGTTCAACAAGTGACATAACACTCGAAACCGTACCTTCAACACCTTTCATTAAGGCTTGCTCATGACTTTCGATGTCATTAAATGCTTCTTTAATGGCTGCATTTGGCTTTAAGAAGCTAGCGGTTTGACGGTTATATAAGTTATGAATCGCATCTTCTAAGTTTGCAGAAAACTTTAAAGGGTTATTTTCTGACTTACGAAATGCGGTATGACTAAGTCGATTTGTTTGTTTAAACACTGCTCTGTTATGCAGTGTTTCCATTAAACCAACTAGCATCAAAGAAAATGACTCCCCCAGTTGTTCGAACCATTCCTCTCGGTTATCGCTGGGAATCATCATTGGATCTATACCCACCCCTCTAACAAAAGCCGCAAGTTCACCCCCATTGGTATCAAAGTTGGGAGTCGATAGGTGTTCTGATTGTCGGTTAACTTTCGGTAAAGTTTCAGATACGGTGCTCTGTTTTTCGGGCTTTGGGATATCAATAAAATCATCGACTAAACCAATATCTAGCTGAAAATCAGAAGGAACACTTTCGTTTAAGAGTTCACTAGCACTAAGGCCTAGGTCAACAAATTCTGCTTCCGATGGACTTGAGACTACTTCAGGGGGTGCGCTAGAAAGACTTTTACTTGTCTCAAGACTGACTACATCTGTATCTGTTTGAATAGAAACTGAAATTTGATAATCCCCTAAGCTAACCATATCGTCATCGCTTAGTGCTATTTCATTTCCTTGACCCACAGGAGTTACAGCATTATTTACAAAAGTACCATTAGTTGAGAGGTCTTTTATCAAGTATTTGTCACCAAACTTAATCAGTTCTCCGTGGGTTCCGGATACCACTCTTTCAGGATCTGGTAGTGTCCAATCACATTGTTCAGACCTACCAAATGTAACCTTGGCATGTTCATCACTTGATTCAAACACGAACTCACTCTCAATCTCTGGAGTAAATTTGTGAAAACTTGTTATGGTTAAAACCAACTTCATGTAAACCTCGCCAAAGACCTGCTAGATATTATTTTTAATTTTATTATTAACTACTTTCTTATTAACAGTAAGATTAATAAAAATCTTAATACTGCCATTGAAAATCATGCACGGAATAATGAATCATTTTTTTATCAAAGCAATCACGTATTGTTCAACAATTTTAATTATCCAACCAAGTTCAAATTTTTGACACTTAGACTTTCATCAATAAAAAAACGAATGTTAGTTTGGCCGAGAAATTCTAACATAATGACTTTTCATTGAGCAGAAAGGTATATATTCCCCCATCATTTATACGGAGTTCTTGTGATGGAAGACAGTAATAAAAACAATTCTATAAATAACGAAGAAAGCGGAGATAAAACTAAAATTGTAAAGACTCAAAAACGAGACAATGCAATTAAATCAACCAAACTCACTAATAATGAAACCTCCGTTAAAAATAAAAATGAAACAAATACAAAACTGTCTCAAAAAGAAAACACTCCGTTAGTTAATAAGAAAAAAAACAATAAAGATGACTCATTAAATAATAACAAAGATGTTATTAACGAAAGCGTAATAGGAGCGACCGTTAAAAATCGGTATGAAATTGAGTCGGTTATTGGGCATGGTGGGCTTTGCGATGTTTACTTAGCTAAAGATAGGATTCTTGAATCTTCAGGTTCAGAAACACCCTACGTTGCGTTAAAAATATTACAGAAAGAGTTTGCTTCTCAACCAGAGACTGCACGCATGTTAATACGTGAAGCTCAACAAACTCAAAGGTTAAGCCACCCTAATATCATTAGGGTTTTTGATTTTGGTGTTGATGGCGAAATATACTTTTTAGTTATGGAGTATATTAACGGAGAAACATTAGAGAGTTTAATACAGCGTTCTAGGCCCCATGGGCTGAAGTTTAATGCAACTTTATCAATCCTAAATCAGGTACTCGATGCACTCTCATATGCTCACTCTCTTGGTGTAGTGCACGCCGACCTAAAGCCCGCTAATGTGATTTTAACGTCTGAGGGTAACGTTAAGTTGCTTGATTTTGGTGTATCTAAAACTCATCAATTAAAGCAGGATCAATATGCGGCTAAACGTAAATCCGAAAATGTTGAAACGCTTGGTTATACTCCCAACTATGCATCACTCAACCTGTTATCCGGTAAGGAACCGAACTTAAGCGACGATATGTTTGCTCTATTTTGTATTGCTTACGAGCTATTGAGTTGCAAACACCCTTACGCAAGAACTCCAGTTAATGAAGCTCTCAAAAAGAAGATCAAGGTCTCTAAACCAACTAACATGCCTGCATCTAAGTGGCCAATATTTTCAAGCGTATTTTCAACTGGCATCATTCCGAACGAGCTGACCCCTGAGCAGTTGAAACGCAAATTGAATATGCGCTATTGGCCTATCGCTAGCGGCGCGGCAGCGAGTATATTATTAGTTAGCGGCATTGTATTTGGTTATCAGCAGCAACAAGAAACCATCGCCAATTTGGAAACCGTTATTAGCAAGCAAAATGATCAAATTGCCGGACAAGAGTGGCAGCTTGATACGCCAGCAGAAAAAAGTTTGGCACTGATTGATAGTGAAAAAAGCTTACATCCAGTCGTTAAGGCTGGCTTATTACGCTTACACAAGACCTATATTCTCAGCGAGTTTGAATCTGAAATTGATCAGGTTTTGAATTCTGATGCCAACAACTACCCGAATTATGATGAAATTGAGTCCATACTTGATAAAGCAAAAACCTACTACCCTGACTCACATAAAATAGAAGTTCTTGCCTTAGATATTCAGTCAAGCAAGCACTCCACGTTACTTTCGATAGCAAGGCAAATCAACAGTCAACTTGAAAAGTCTCGGTACAGTAAAGAAGACGGCAGTAAATCCATCTATGAGCTCAAGGATGAGTTAAATCAGATTCATCAAGGTTATCCTTTCACGCCAAGTTCGTTATCTAGCGATGTTTTCGGTCAGCACCTCACTGAAGCACTCCAAAAGAAAGACGCAGCTGCACTTGTTGCTCTTATTAAGGTTGGGAACACCTTCTTTTCAAACGTAGAAGAGCATCAAGAGAACTTACAGATAAGTAATGCGATGAAAGATGCAGTGCTGGAAATGAAATTATATGAGACAGCGCTAGATTCCAGCAGCCCTCTACCGTTTCCAGAAGATGCCGCTAGAATCCTGTTCCAAAAAGAGTTTGAAAACTTTTATTCTCGCCTAGAAAAGGCAAGGACGACAACTCATCTCGATAACTTGGTGAAGGATGTGGATCTGTTCTCGAAAAACTTTCCTATTGGTTTTCAGGATGTTAACGATTTAAGATTCAAAACTGCTGATAAATACTTACGCTTCTCCGATATATTACTTAATAAGCGAAGGACTTCAAGCGCAAGACGCGCTATGAAGAAAGCCAACGAGCTTATGAAGCAAATAGAACAGGACTCTAAGCAAAGCTAGTAATACAAAAGGGACGCGAGTCCCTTTTTTGCCGCAGATCACTTGCCAATATGCAACTAGATTGCTAATTTATACTTGTACTTAATGAGGAGAGTTAGCCTTGACTGAAGGAATAGTCAAAGTTGGCGAACGTCTGGCGTCCGTATGTAACGATAGCCTTAAACTAGGACTGCAAGACACTTACCGACTCGGCGTTTTACTTGGAAACGTCCCCTTTGCTACTTGTGTTAAAAACACGCGAGTTGAAGTTTTTTCATCCCTACATTTCGACCATTGCCGTTTGGATATAAGTCAAAATATCTTTAACAATGACTTTCTTTTTGTAAGTTTATCTCAAGCGACAAGCAAACTATTTCTGCTCAAATACTGGTTATGCCATTCATACCTTCGGCTAAGCCTTCATTATCCGAAACATTCCTCTACCGCAACGTTTAATAGGGGTATACATGATTAATTTTGATGTTCTCAATACATACATGGATAACGACGTAGATCTGATCGTCACTGTTTTTTCTACATACCTTGAAGATCACACGAATGATATAGAGCGTATAGATGAGCTATATACAAGCAGATGTTGGTCAGAACTCTATCTATTAGCGCATAGTTTAAAGGGCATTCTAGAGAGTTTCGGAGAAGACACCGCGGTCATTGCGTTTCAAAGAATAGAAGAAAAAACCAGAAACGATACAGCGCCAGATAGCTCAGATATAGCTATAGTTACTGAAGAGCTAGCTGCAATTAATCAACAAATCTTCGCTTACTTGAAGAATATGCAATAAAGAAATTCAAGGCTTAACTGGGGGAAATATGGCAATGAATAATAGCAATTTCAGGGAGTTGATTGAGTCTCTCAAAGACCTAACACCAACTCAAAAAAGGTACTTACTTAGCCGTACAAAGATGGCGCTAGATGATGAAAATAATATGTTAAACATCAGTGATATTCTAACACCAGAAGAGTTGGAGGCGTTACTATCACCAGCACCAACAACGAATACAAAATAACAATGATATACAACGCAACCGTCAGATTAACGCTAGGGACCAAGTGAAGCAAATCGACTTTGCTTGGTTGTTAGTTTCTCTCCCAATTCCTTTTCACTACAACAAACGTATTGTTTTCGAAACCTTTTTCCAATTTAAACAGGTCAGATAATTGAGCGACTAACATCAGTCCGCGACCAGAGGAGGACCAACTATCGTCATCCATTAAGTTAGGTGCCTCAATCTGTTTATTTTTATGTTGGATGAACGTCTTCTCATTGATCGGCGCTCCGCAATCAGAGACTCTCAGTTCCACGAAACCGGACACTTGGTCATCCCCAACCCTACACTCCACTTCAATTGGCAGGCCTTCTATTTCACTGTAAGAATGAATATAAGCGTTATTCATGAGCTCAACGACACAAAGCTCCAATGATTGAATTGCATTTAAGGGGATTTGATGACCCATCAAAAACCGAACAACGTCTTTGCTCGCACTTCGTGAGTGAGTAAGGGAGCTCCCGTAAGTTCGTTTAAATTCGCTCTTTGACATTCTTTTCCTTAAAATCGAGCCTCTCACCATGCCATTTTACCTGTAAAAGGCTGGCATCATCATCAAACTCATCTTCGTTGTGCCAAGATTGTACTTTTTTAAAGACGTCTCCCACTTGATCTTCAACTGGCAGCGTGCAAACAGCTTTTATACTCGATGCCAATCGTTGTAGTGAAAACATCTCCTCACCCTGCCTCGCTTCAATCAAGCCATCCGAATAAAGCCACAATGCATCGCCCTCATCCAGATTAATTTGGTTACCGATATATTCCATCGGCTGCATTGCACCAACGATAAAGTTATCGTCACCTATCTGTTCCATCGTTTTCGTACTCGCTCGCCAAACTAAGATCCTGGGGTGGCCAGCCGTGCAATAGCTAAGTTGCCCTGATTTTGTGTTAAGAATGGCGTAAGCCATAGTAAAGTAAAGTTGACTGTTTCTAGTTTGCTGATAACGCCGATTTAGCCGTTCAATCACAGATGCTGGCTCACTTACGCAATAGCCGTCATCTCTCAACTCCATCGTGATCGAATCAGGCCCCTGACTTTGAGATAGCGTCTGTTGAATAGAAAAAGCCATCAAAGCTGAAGAAATACCATGACCAGAAACATCAAATACATAAAACGCAACATGTTGTTCATCGAGCTCCAAATACCCCAACATATCACCACCAATCTGGGAGCATGGTTTGTAGACATAGCTAAAATTTACATTCTGAATAGTTGATTCAGCAGGGAGTAGTTGCTCCATCAGATGACTAGCAGACTGTAGGTCTTGGTGAATTGTTTGATAGGCCGCATCTAGCTCTTTATTTCTCTCAACGAGTTTGTTGTGCAGTTCTAAAGTACGAAACCCCGCACGGATTCTGGCCTGAAGTTCCTCTACAGACGTCTTCTTATCTACGAAATCATCTGCGCCAGCATCAATGCCTTTCACGATCGAACTTTGGTCATTTCTAGAAGACAGTAGAACAAAGAAAATGTAACGTTCGCTAACTTTAGATTTTAATTGGCGACACAATTCAATACCATTAATTCCAGGCATCATTAAATCACTCAGCACAAACTGAATATCAGGGCGGTGGGTTAGCACCTCAAGCGCCGCTCTTCCGTCTTCAACTGCAACCACTTCATAGCCCTGCTTTTCCAATGCACTGCTGATGTAAAGCAGTACTGTTTTACTATCATCGACCAAAAGAATGGGTTTCATCTTCCTCCTTAATACGGTTGCTTTACTGGCTAACGCAAAACACTAGTCACTGACTGCTCATTTCTAAAACGGCTGTAGTCTTCGGCTAATAATTGGTGTTGATATCGAGTGTAAGACAACGCTTCATTAGAAATTAGTATCTGATGCTCTTTTTCGATTAACTGACTTTGCAGCCTTTCAATCTGTTCATTCTGCTGTGTGTAATTGAGGTACAGTGCGAATAGACCAAAAACCGAAACCATTAACAGGGCGATTAGAATATTATTGATAGTTTTCACTTGAATACTCATGACCTCTCCTTGTCTATTATTAGACTTTCCATGATGAAAGAGAGCGTCTACGGACCAAGAGCCCAAGGCTCTAAAACGCAACGAAGCAAATTGAGGTTGTTTTTCCAATTATAGGCGATAGGAGAAAAAATAAGAAAAATCTGAAAAAATTTGAATATCCTGCTGAGTTAAGAATCGGTAAGGTGGTAGCAGCGAGCTATCATCCACTCGCTGCAATACATTAACTCTGAAATGCAGGTCTAGCTAAAATTTGGTTATACCATCGAGCAATGTTTGGCGACGTCGATAGCACATCAATTTCTAGGCCTTTAATTGCGAAACTGATCAAAATAAAGCCTGTTATATCGACGATAGTAAAATGGTCTACGGCGATAAAATCATTATGTTCAAGGCGCTTGTCTAAGACAGGCAGAAATTCGTAGACGCGTTGTTTTGATTCTTCGCCCCATGCTTCAACGCAACGTTCTCTGTCTCCATAAACTCCGGTCATGTTTCGAAACGCCTGAAATGCCGCATTTAGTCCTTGGAACTCCACCACACGATGCCACATTTCCACCTGAGCACGTTCGAGCTGGTTAGCACCAAACAGCGCCAGATCATTTTCAAACGCTTCATCTAGGTAGCGACAAATCGCCACGCTTTCACAGATCGTCGTACCATCATCCAGTTCCAGCAGAGGCACTTTGCCATTCACGCTTTTCGATTTAAACGGTTCAGATAGGTTATCGCCCTCACGAACGTTCAGCGCAATTCGCTCAACCTCGCCACCGATTTCCTTCAGAAAAATGCTAACTCGCTTACAACTTGGAGTCATTGCGGTTTCATAGAGCTTCATTTCACATCCTTTTATCTTTTTCTAACCGATTGGTTAGGATATACTGTAGTCAGTTTATAAACGATCAGTCAAGAACTTCACTATCAAAAATTTTCAAACAGTTGTGGGTCTGTTTGCTGAGCGAGATTTTTGATGCCGTTTGTGAGTTCACATGAATTTGGAGGCTGATACCCAAGAATAGATGGGTATTCATCATATTGGTTCAGTTCGAACGCTAGAGGTTCTCTGTACTATCCCTCCAAAGCAATTTAATTACCCGATAAGCAGGCCCAGGCAGGTAATTTATGGCAAGAAAAGCCAACTTCGACCGAGATGAAAAGCTTCTCGTGGCTATGGATGTGTTTTGGCGCAAAGGCTTTGCGAACACGTCTATCTCAGATCTCACCGACGAGTTGAACATCAACCGCTTCAGTCTTTACAACACCTATGGTGACAAGCAACAGCTCTACTACGAAGCGCTCGATACTTACTTAAAAAAGGTCTCGCTACCGTCACTGAATGATTTAGAAAAAGACGATGCGTCTTTACCTGAGTTGGAATCGTTCCTTAAATCTTTTGCTGAGCTGCAACGAAAACGCAGCTGCGGGTGTTTTATCCAAAATGCGTTGATTGAGCACGCTGGTGAAGACGATGATGTACTGCGTAAAGGGCATTTCTTATTTGACCATCTTATCGACATCATTGCAGATGCGCTGACCAATGCACAAAAAGAAACCTTAGTGCCGAAAACGCTTAAACCAGAAGAGCTTGCTCGTTTTGTTCTCAACAACATGCAAGGCATGCGCGTGCTTGGCAAAGCCAAACGTTATGCCGATTTGGATACGGCGCTTTCCTGCTTGCTGGTTTTGATTAGGAAGTGACATGTCGATTGAAGTGATAGCGGTACGTCTTACCAAAGGCATGGACTTAAAGCTGAACCTAGCGAAATTGGTCGAGCAGTATGGTATCAAAGCAGGCTCGATTGCTTCATGCGTTGGTTGTGTCTCTGACCTCAACCTTCGTTTGGCAGGTGCAGAGAGTACGTTAACCAAACAAGAGCCATTTGAAATCGTCTCTGTGATGGGAACCCTAACGCCTGAACATCAGCACGTTCATATCTCGGTGTCTGATCGTGAAGGACGAGTCTGGGGCGGGCATTTAATGGAAGGCACGGTTATAGATACCACCGCAGAATTGATCATCCATTCTTACTCAGAACTTGAGTTTACCAGAACGATGGACGACTCGACCGGCTATACCGAACTGCAAGTGAATCCTTCCAAATAGTAAAAAGCTCCAGAGCAATACTGTGCTGTCTCTGGAGCTCTATTCGCTTGTCTCTTACGCTAAAAATTCACTCATACAGAGCAAGCTAATTTCGAGGATCATTCTTCGACTATATGACAAACCTGATTATCGTCGACCGTTACTTGCCAAGTTTTTAGACCGTGCGCTTCGTCTTCTAAACACTGCCCGCTCTTTAAACTGAAGTGCTGTTTATACAGTGGTGATGCAACACACATCTCACCATCAATATCACCGACAATCCCTCGACTCATCACATTAGCCTTACCAATTGGATCCCAATCTTGAACGGCGTAAACACCGCTATCTGGAATGTAGAATAGCGCAACGTGCTCGCCTTCAATCAATACAGTAGCACCGATAAACGGCATTAAGTCATCAAGCTGACACAATTTCACTTTGGTTAAAGCTGCCATTTACACCTCCTGTTTCACTGGAATACGCTGACCGCGCACACGTTGGTACGGCAAGACTTTGCTGCCCGACGTGCTGTTCAAGAAAGGACGGAAGCGTTGCAATTTCTGAGGATTATCCAACGTACTCTTCCACTCACATTGATACGTATCTACGACTCGTGCCATTTGTTCATCCAAAGAATCACATAGGTTGAGAGAGTCATCCAAAATCACTTGTTTAAGGTAATCTAGGCCCCCTTCCATGTTCTCCATCCACACCGACGTGCGCTGCAAGCGATCTGCGGTGCTGACGTAGAACATCAATACTCGGTCGATCATGGTGATCAACTCTGATTTGGATAAGTCAGATGCAAACAAATCAGCGTGTCGTGGTCTCATGCCGCCATTACCACAAACGTATAGATTCCAGCCGTTTTCGGTGGCGATCACCCCAATGTCTTTACTTTGCGCTTCTGCACACTCGCGAGTACAGCCCGATACGGCAAACTTAAGCTTATGGGGCGCTCGCAATCCTTTGTAGCGGTTCTCTAACTCAATGGCTAACCCAACCGAATCATCAACACCATAACGACACCAAGTAGAACCGACGCAAGATTTCACGGTGCGCACCGATTTGCCGTAGGCGTGCCCTGTTTCAAAACCAGCATCAATCAAGGTTTGCCAGATTTCAGGAAGCTGTTCTAACTGCGCACCAAATAAATCTACGCGCTGACCGCCAGTGATCTTGGTGTACAGATCGTATTGCTGAGCAACTTCACCTAGCACGATAAGTTTGTCTGGTGTGATTTCGCCGCCCGGAACACGAGGCACAATCGAGTAAGAACCATCTTTTTGCAGGTTTGCCATAAAGGCATCATTAGAATCTTGCAGAGATTGATGCTGTGGCTCCATGATGTGTTCATTCCACAAAGAAGCAAACACAGATGCCGCTGTCGGCTTACAGATATCACACCCATGCCCTTTGCCATGCAGTGCAATTAAGGTGTCGAAGTCTTTGATCTGTTCCACTTGGCAAATATGGAACATCTCTTGGCGGCTGAGCTCAAAGTGCTCACAAAGGTGGTTGTTAACCTCTACCCCCATGGCTGCCAGTTGAGTATCCAATACCGACTTCACCATATTGCTACAGCCACCACAGCCAGTACCGGCTTTAGTGTTGGCTTTAAGGTCCGTCAGGTTGGTAGTGCCAGCTTGAATCTCGGCAACTAAGTCGCCTTTTGTGACGTTGTGACAAGAACAGATGATGGCGCTGTCTGGCATCTCTCCATCTAACATTCCGGTATCAAACAGCAGGTTCGCCGCGTGGTCTGGCAGGACCGTTTTGTTCAAATAACACTGTAAGAGCGCATCGTAATCGCTGTTGTCACCAACGAGAATCGCACCGAGCAATTGGGTACCGCTCGCATCAACCACCAGCTTTTTGTAGATACCTGCAACCGCATCTTGCAACACCATTTCCTGTGCGCCTTCAGTTTGCATTTGTGCATCGCCGATAGACGCCACATCCACCCCAAGCAGCTTGAGTTTGGTGCTCATGTCTGCACCTTTAAAACCTTCGCTCGGCATACCAGTCAAGACATCGGCAGTGGTTCTCGCCATGGTGTAACCGGGAGCGACCAAGCCAAAGATCTTCTGCTCCCAAAGGGCACATTCGCCAATCGCGTAAATGTTCTCATCGCTGGTTTGGCATTGGTTATTAATCACAATGCCGCCTCGCTCGCCTATTTCTAGCTCAGCCAGCCTTGCCAACTCATCTTGAGGACGAATGCCTGCGGAGAAGACAATCACATCCACTTCGAGAGGATCTTTGTCTTTAAACACCATACGATGCTTAGCCGTTTCACCATCACAGATTCGTTCCGTACCCGTTGAGGTGTGAACGGTTAGCCCTAGCGCTTCAATCTTCTCTTTTAGCACTAAGCCAGCACCATCGTCTAACTGCACGGGCATCAGGCGGGGAGCAAATTCAATAACGTGAGTTTCTAACCCCAATAGTTTAAGTGCGTTTGCCGCTTCTAAACCCAACAAGCCGCCGCCAATCACTGCGCCCGTTCTTGCGCCTTCACATGCTTTTTTGATTTGTGAAAGGTCATCAAGCGTGCGATAGACAAACACGTTGTCTCGGTCTTTACCTTCAATTGGAGGCACAAACGGGTAAGAACCGGTCGCGAGCACAAGTTCGTCGTAACCCAGCACATCTTCACCATCAAGGAGAATGCGCTTTTGCTCTCTGTCGATGCCTGTTACTTGGCTGCCAAGTACGAGTTGGATGCCATGCATGTCGTACCATTCTTGGTTACTCAGCATCAAATCATCATGAGACTTACCCGCAAACAAAGAGGACAACGGTACACGGTCATACGCGATAAAACGCTCTGCACCAATCACGGTAATTCGGTGCTCCAAATGCGCGTTTTTCTGCACTAATTGCTCGACGAGGTGTTGCCCAACCATACCGTTACCTACCACAACGATGTGGCTCAATGCGTTCTTTACTGGAATCGTTAAAGGACTGTTCATCGCTGCCTCCTTATGCCGTTTGCGCTGCGGTTTTGGGTTTGTCTTCTTTCGAAGCAGGAATCTCGACTTTGGATTGCTTCTCGTAAAGGAACTTCAGCACCGCTTGTCGACACTTCTGATACTGCGCATCATCTGCCAGTGCGACACGCTCGCGAGGACGCGGTAGATTCACTTCCAACACTTCACCAATGGTCGCTGCCGGACCGTTAGTCATCATCACGATTTTGTCGGATAGCAGCACCGCTTCATCCACGTCATGTGTAATCATGATGACGGTATTGTTTAACTCGGCTTGAATCTTCATCAGTGCATCCTGTAAATGCGCACGAGTTAACGCATCCAACGCGCCAAATGGTTCATCCATCAGTAGAACCTTTGGTTGAAGTGCCAGTGCTCTGGCGATGCCGACTCGCTGCTTCATACCGCCCGAGATTTCATCCGGCTTTTTGTGCGCAGCATGCTGCATTTGAATCAACTCTAAATAGTGGTTCACTTGTTCCTGAATCCACGCTTTGCCCTTTTTGCCGGCGATTTGTTTTACTGCGAGCTCAACGTTTTGATATACGGTGAGCCAAGGTAATAATGAATGGTTTTGAAACACCACTGCGCGGTCAGGTCCCGGTCCTCCCACCTCTCGTCCATCGACGATCACGCCGCCATCTGTTGGCATGTGCAGCCCTGCGACTAAGTTCAATACCGTTGATTTACCACAGCCAGAGTGGCCAATCAGCGATACAAACTCACCTTTATTGATTTGTAAATCGACGTTCTTAAGCGCGATGAACTCGCCATCTGGCGTTGGGAATCGCATCCCTAAACGCGTTAGATCTAATAATGCTTTTTCCATGATCTTTTCCCTTATCTCAACGCTTGTTGTTTATTCCAAGACAGCCACTTTTGAAGTTGCAGCATGCCTCTATCGAGCATCAAACCGATAAAACCAATAGTGATGACTGCCACCATGATGCGACCCAATGATGCCGAGCTGCCGTTCTGGAACTCATCCCAAACGAACTTGCCCAACCCTGGGTTCTGAGCGAGCATTTCTGCCGCAATCAATACCATCCAAGCGATACCTAAAGAGAGACGTAAACCGGTGAAGATCATTGGAATGGCAGAAGGTAAAACGATGGTGCGAATGTGCTGCCACCATGAAAGTTGAAGCACTTTACTCACGTTGATTAAGTCTTTATCAACGCTCGTTACACCCACTGCGGTGTTAATCAGCGTCGGCCACAAGCTACACAGCGCCACAGTGATCAGTGAGTTGATGAACGACTTAGCAAACATCGGGTCATCACTCACATAAGTGGCACTCACCACCATAGTGACGATAGGCAACCATGCCAAAGGTGATACGGGCTTGAGCAATTGAATGATTGGGTTGAACGCTTGATACAGTCCTTGATTCAGACCAAGCACGATGCCAAGTGGAATCGCGATAACCGTCGCCAGCAAAAAGCCCGCGGTTACGGTCACTAAGCTTGTTATGATTTGGTCGAAGAACGTCGGTTTACCTGTGTAGGGACGAATCTTCACTTCCGCGTCTGGATTCTTGGCTAACTTCGCCGCATTACGTTTTTCCTGACGCTCGATAAACGCTTGTTCTTTTTCTCGCTCTTGCCAATGGTCATCGACAAGGTTGCTGAACTGCTGAAAAGTTTGCACAGGTCCCGGTAGCGTACCTAATGAAGTTTGCACTTCTCTCGCTGCTAAGTGCCACATTGCCAAAAAGATCAGCAAGCCAATGACGGGCAAAAGCACCAGCCGACTTCGGTTCACTACCTGCTTAGCAGGAAAAAGGGAAATGACATTACTAGACATACTCACTCCTAAGAAATTTACATCCTTGTTATTGCGGGCAGACTCACCTGCCCGCTGTATTTTTTGTAGGACTGCTCATCCTAAACTTTGTCTTTTCCTTTAAGCCCGATAGAGAACTTCTCTAGATATTTATTTGGCTCGCGACCGTCATAAACGATGTTGTCGATAAAGTGTGTTTGTGGCGCACGGAAACCATCTTCAGCACTAAAATCTGGGAAGTCTTTTTTGCTCAACACACCATCTTCAATTAGCGCTTGAGCTGCTTGTTGGTAGATATCTGGACGGTAAACCTCTTTTGCGACATCCATGTACCAATCATCGGATTTCTCGCTTGAGATTTGCCCCCAGCGGCGCATTTGAGTCAGATACCAAATCGCATCGCTGTAATACGGATACGTGGCGTTATGACGGAAGAACACGTTGAAGTCTGGCACGTCTCGTTTGTCGCCTTTCTCGTATTCAAACGTGCCCGTCATTGAGTTGGCGATAACTTCGGCATCCGCTCCAACATACTCACTTTTTGATAGCATCTTCACTGCTTCTTGGCGGTTGGCATTGTCGTTTTCATCCAACCAATGTGCCGCTCGAATCAAGGCTTTCACTACGCGAATGTGTGTGTTTGGATATTTCTCAGCCCAAGCTTTGGAAACACCAAATACTTTCTCTGGGTTGTTCTTCCAGATCTCGTAGTCGGTCACGACTGGCGTACCAATGCCTTTGAATACAGCTTGTTGGTTCCATGGTTCGCCTACGCAGTACCCTTTGATCGTGCCCGCTTCCATTGTGGCTGGCATTTGTGGTGGCGGTGTAACACTCAAAAGAACATCAGCATCCAGCTGGCCACTGTTATCGCCTGATTCTGGGGCATAAAAACCTGGATGGATCCCACCCGCTGCTAACCAGTATCGCAACTCATAGTTGTGCGTCGATACAGGGAACACCATGCCCATATTGAAAGGTTTGCCTTTATCCAGATAGCTGTCGACCACAGGCTTCAGAGCATCCGCTTTGATTGGGTGAACAGGTTTGCCATCTGGTTGTTTTGGAATGTATTGCTTCATCTGCTCCCAAGTATCATTGGAAACCGTGATTGCGTTGCCGTTCAAATCCATACTGAACGCGGTAATCACTTCTGCTTTTGTGCCGACACCAATCGTCGCGCCCAATGGCTGACCAGCAAGCATGTGCGCGCCAGCAAGCTCACCGTCGATGACTCGGTCTAAAAGCACCTTCCAGTTTGCTTGCGCTTCTAAAGTGACGTACAAACCTTCGTCTTCAAAAAAGCCTTTCTCATAAGCAACCGCCAGCGGTGCCATATCGGTTAACTTAATAAAACCAAACTTCAGGTCTTCAATTTCTGGTTCACCCAACTCTGCCTTTACGCTGACCGTGGTGAATACCGATAACGAAATTGCTGACACTTTCAGCATCGAACTCCATTTCATTGGTTTGCTCCCATAAAAAAAGCGCCACTACTCCGAAGAGCAGTAGCGCCGTTGCTAAGTCTACAATTACCGCCGTTGATAATTGAGATAAGCGATTCAACAATAAACCCAATTCTACTAATCCAATTACTGTGCCAACTTATTTTTTACAGTAAATACAATAAATTAGATTATTCCACCGTTTGTTATTCCCTCTTATTGCTTGCTGATAGTGCAACACGCACCACGTTAGAAAATGCACCCTAACCCCAAAGTGGTAGGTCGACTAATCCAACACTTCCAAAGTTGTTATCAAATTTTTGGCAACTTGTGCGAGCGTTTGGCTCGATTGCATGGCTGAATTTCTAAGCGCTTTGTAAGCCTGTTCTTCATCAACGTTGTGCATCTTCATCAGCAGACCTTTGGCTTTTTCCACCAGCTTGCGCTCTTCAATCTTATGGGTCAGCGATTCAATTTCCGATTGCATACTTTCGAATTTCGCTCTCACCAATGTCGCATGTTCAATCCAAGGCTGAAGTGCAAATTCACTATCGTGCGGCATGAGCACATAGTCCATTTTTTCTGATAACCGATTGATATCATTGGATGACAATTGCTTTAAGACGATAAGAAGTGGTGCCGATTTTCTGCGGCAGAAATCGACGATCAAACGCAGTTCGGCCGTCGGCTGCTGCCATCCAACCACAACGCTTGCTGACGGTTCTCGTTGCACTAACGTTTCTAGTTGTGCCAATTGGCAACCCATGATGTTGTCGTAATCTTTGCTCAATAAGCCGGACAATCGAGCCTGCTCTTGGAGGCCATCACAGCATACTATAATGGGTGTTTTTGACGTTGATTGAGTCATGCACATTCCTTGTTTATATCTCACTCACTAAGAGAGACATAACAAGGAATGTGCCAACTAAAGTTGAAGCGTTTTAACTAGAGGCGAGATGTTCTTTGAAGAAGCCGAGTGTACGTTCCCAAGCGAGCGCCGCTTCTTCCGGTGCGTAGCGTGCTGTTGAGTCGTTATGGAAGCCGTGGTTGACGTTCTCATACATTAACGCTTGATACTGTGCGTCGGTTGCGATCAATTGCTGCTCATAAGCAGGCCATGTGTCGTTAACACGCTTATCGAGCCCTGCAAAGTGAATCATCAACGGCCCTTTGACTTGCTTTTGGATCTCTTGAGCCGCAGGTGTTCCATAGAAAGGCACACCTGCATCGAGTTCTTCTGGCATAACTGCTGCGAGCATGTTGACAATGTATCCACCGAAGCAGAATCCAACCGCGCCCAATTTACCGTTTCCACCCTCGTATTGTTTGAGGAAGTTAGCGGCTGCAATAAAGTCTTGTTCGATCTTGGCTCTGTCCATCTCTTTCTGCATTGCGCGACCTTCATCGTCGTTCCCCGGATAGCCGCCGAGTGGATAAAGCGCGTCTGGAGCGAAAGCAATAAAGCCGTCTTTTGCAAGTCGCCTAGCCACGTCTTTGATATAAGGGTTCAGACCTCGATTTTCATGAATCACCAACACGGTCGGCGATTTCAAGGTCTTCTTCTGTGGCATCACCAAATAACCACGCCCTTCTCCATACCCATTTGGAGATGGAAAGGTTTCGTAAGTTGCTTTGATGTCAGGATCGTTAAATGAAACTTGTTCTGCGAGTGCGTAATTCGGGGTTAGCGCGTCAACCAGTGCTGTCATGCTAAAGCCAAGCACAGCAAGGCCACCCAGCCTATTTAGAAACTCACGGCGCGAGATTTTTCCGTGGGCGTATTCGTCGTACCAATCGAAGGCTTCTTGCGGGATCGGATGAGAAGCCTTTTCACTAGGAGTGGTATGCTTTAGAACCATTATCCATGTCCTCTGTGTCTTACCATATGGGATTTTCTCATTCTCAAAAGCGCAGCGAGAAACGAACGCGATTGAGGCTAAAACTGCGGTTTCACCACTCTGATACGGAGCAAGGTGGTGAAACACATCATTGGCGAGCTAGGATCTTTTACCTTCTTCAAACAATAGATAATGGATTCAGATTCAACAACTTTGCGTCGTTGGTTTTACATTAATTGACAATAGTGCGTCATTGCTGGGCGCAATAGGCTTGCCAGTAAGAGAAGGCTCGTTCGAATGCTTTTTCTCTGTCGTGCATTTGTGCAAATAGCACCACTGTCATGGTGGCAAGAACCGTATTCGCCATTTGGTTCATGTCATCTTCTGACGTCCCAAACGGGCAGTTCGCAGGCATTGTCACCTCAGACAGCATTTGCTCCGTCCAGTAGTGCGATGTCACGCCGCTTGTTTGGCTTAACCAGACCGTTTGGCTTACTTTCGGGTTGTATTCTGACTCACCCGATTGTCCTTTGAAGGACACAACAGCATGAGCGGTTTGACCAATCTCGTATTCGACTTCAGCATGAAGTTGTTGGAATCCAGGATGGAAGCTACCACGAATACCAACCGTCGCCTGCCCCGGATTCAATGCTCGAACCACAGTATTAATCGGCGTTCTAAGCCCATAACGATTCTTCCAACCGATCATGGTTTCTGCTTGAGCCGCAAACGCACTGAGCGGCAGATACACGATGTTTTGTGTTTCTAACACACGTTTTGCGTCTTCGGCTGATTCCGCTTTCTTGATAGCAAACTTGTCGAGGTAATCTTCAGCATGCAAACGACCAGATTGACGGTCGTGATAACCATGCATCAGCACTTTATGGCCATTATCGGCGAGGATCTTCGCTGCCAACAGGTGCCAAGGTTGACCTGCCGCTTCACGTTTACCTGCATAACATGGCCAGTCGATGTCTGCACCAATAGCAGGCATGCGGGATTGGAATGCTTTCACAAAGCCGGCGATTTCTTGTTGAGTCTCGTTCTGTACACGAATCAGCATCAATAACATTGCCATCTGATCGTCATCGCACTCACCGTTTAGGTATTCATCCATAACTCGAAACGCTTGGTCAAAGTTCAGTGGTTTTCTACCACGTTCGCCACGACCGACTGTTCTGATACACTCCAAAATGCTGCTCATATTCCCTCGTATTCCGTCACTGACTGTACGGTTTCTATTAATTGTTCGCGCAGTTTGACAACTTCTCCCATCACAATCAATGCTGGGCTGATGCCTTTAAGTGTAATCGATAACTCATTGAGCTGATTGAGTTGGGTAACATGCACTTGTTGTTGAGGGCTGCAACCATGAGTGATGATCGCGACTGGAAAATCTTCTCTCAAACCAGAGCCTATTAAACTCGTTTGTATTTGCGATGACTTTTCTAACCCCATATAGAAGACTAACGTTTGTCCGCTTTGCATCAGTTGGCTCCACGCTTCAAATGCGCCTGTTACCACTTGCCCCGTCACAAAGGTAACGCTACGAGCAACGCCACGATGAGTCAGCGGAATCAAGCTGTTTGCTGAACATCCAATCGCAGCGGTAATGCCGGGAATGACTTCGTACGCGATTGAGTGTTTGACGAGTGCTAACGCCTCTTCACCTCCACGGCCAAATACAAAAGGATCTCCCCCTTTTAAGCGTACAACTCGCTTTCCTTGTTGAGCGAGCGATACCATCAAGTCACAAATTTCTTCCTGACCAATACTAGGTTGTCCGCATCTTTTGCCCACGTAAATCCAATCGGCTTGTGGCGAAGCCAACTCCAAAATATCTTTGTTAACCAAACGGTCGTACAACAGTACCTCTGCCGACATAATCGCTTTCACAGCCTTTACCGTTAACAAGTCAGGATCGTGCGGCCCTGCTCCGACAATCGAGACAAAACCTTTGTGGTTCGCGTCCAGGTCTAGTGAATGGTCTTCTAAAAGTTGGTTCAGTTTGCTTGCTTGATCATGCTTAGAAAAGCGAGACGAGCGTTCTTGTTTCTGACTCGCTTGTCCTTTCTTAAACCAAGACTTTTGATAAGGCGCTTCCATGTGCTTATCCTCTTTATGACTTACTTTATTTGAATAGCCAAACTTTGCTGGTTCGCTTGCTGTTTGCCCTTTTGATGCTGATGGCTGTCGACCATTTGTTTGATTTGAGAGACGCACGAGCCACAGTTAGTACCGCATTTGAGTTTGTTTTGAAGTTGGGTCACTGACGTGCAGTCTTGTTTCTCCATCGCGTCATGTATTTGTTTATCGGTAACGCGGAAACAACTACAAACCAGTTTGGCGCTACTTTGCGATTGAGTGATGGTAAGCAGTTGCGATAGCTCCATCGGTTTGCCAATCAAGCCGGTAAAGTTGGTGTAGTCGGTTTGAATCGGTTCACTAGACACCACTAAAACAGAACGAATGATACGAACCTCTCCAACAAGGTCGTAATCCACTGCTAACCAACCTTGGGCAATATCTATCGTAATTCTGCGGCTCTTTTCCGTTCGACAAAAACTCTGCTTCTTTGGTCGCTTATCGTGTGCAAAGCGCCAAATGCCCAAATTGCTTTCTGCTTGAAATGCGCTGTAGAGAAATTTACCGGAATCAAACTGTGTACCGATGAACATACCGTAGGTTTTTACCGCCGCATCTTGCACTTCAACATAAGACGACTTAAACGCAGGCTGCCCGGAAATAGGGTCTTTTGCGCTGTTTACTATCGCGTTAACACTGCTTTCACCGCCATATCGACCTGCCCAGTGCATTGACATAAACAGCTCCTGAAAACCCAAACCTTCATCAATGGCAACTTTGGCATAAATACCGGTGTTTGAAGTAGGCTGAAACAGCTTGGCGAGTTGTCCTGCTTTTAAGCGATTTTGAGTGGCAGAGAGTGTGTTCATGTACACGGTTGGCTCTAACTCTGAGGCGGCTAGGTGGGCGATATGCCCTGTGCGCGTCATGGTATGCCATTGGTCACGTTGCCTGCCCGTATTGAGCCACCAGCCTTTTGTTCTTTCTAAGCGCGTTGGAGATTCACTGGTCACGACAAAACGCGCTTTTCCATCTGGGTGTGAATAGACGCCATCAGCAAAAGGGCGCTCTCCTCCCCATTGTGTCGGCACCCACTCTTCGTATTCTTGCTCGGTTAAGTTGGCGTATTGAGAAAGATCTAGCTTCAATGGCGAATCTGCATTCATGCCTGTCATCGCGGCATATTCCCTGAATACCGCCCGCTCAGAAGTAAACGCAAAGCCATTTTGTGTCTTTTCCAATGCACACAGAGCTTGCCCAACTTGGCTTATCGCCCACCAATCTGATTTTGCTTCACCGGGAGGCGTTTGAAACTGGCGCTGCCTTGAAAGTCGACGCTCAGAATTGGTCACCATGCCTTGCTTCTCCCCCCAGCCAGCGGCGGGTAGCAATAGGTCCGCGTAATTCGCCACATCCGAATCCGCTGTGATATCGGAAACAATCACAAACGGACAAATCTCTAGCGCACGTTTTACCAATTGGTTATCTGGTAAAGAGACAACGGGGTTGGTTGCCATGATCCACAGAACTTTAATCTCACCACGTTCTACCGCCTCAAACAGCTCAACGGCTTTTAAACCGGGCTGAGTGGCAATTTCTGGTGAATCCCAAAACGCCTGCACTTGCTTGATAGACTCCGCGTCAAAAGCACGATGAACCGCTAACTGGTTGGCCAATCCACCGACTTCTCGCCCACCCATTGCATTCGGCTGCCCTGTAATAGAAAACGGCCCGCAACCTGACTTGGCAATTTTGCCTGACGCCAAATGTGCATTAATAATGGCATTGCCTTTATCGACACCATTTTCGGCTTGGTTAACTCCTTGGCAAAACAACGTGATTGCGGTTGGGCTTTGCGCAAACCATTGGAAGAATGTAGTCAGCTTTTCTTCTGAAATGCCAATGGAAGACGTCAAATTAGTGACATCGTAACGCAAATCAGAAACTTCTTCTGTAAGTGCATTAAATCCGTCGGTATAGGAGTTTATGTATTGAGAATCAATGCATTGCTGCTCAATAAGAAACTTAAGCAGCCCATTAAACAGTGATACATCCCCATCGTTTTTAATTGGTAGATGCAAATCCGCTTGCTGTGCGGTGACCGTTTCACGAGGGTCAATAACCACCAGCTTGAGATTAGGATTGTTCTCTCTCGCTTGTTGAATACGTCGAAATAAAACAGGGTGCGTCCAAGCGGTATTAGCACCGCAAATGACCAACAGCTCAGTCTTATCAAGATCGTCGTAATTGACGGGAACGACATCTTCACCAAATGCTCGTACATGAGCCGCAACCGCCGAAGACATACACAAACGGGAGTTAGTATCGATGTTTGCGCTGCCAACATAGCCTTTCATGAGTTTGTTGGCGACGTAATAGTCTTCCGTCAACAACTGACCAGAAACATACATAGCGACGGAATCAGGTCCAAACTCCGCTTTCGCTTGATGAATCTTTTCTGCAATTAGATCTGTGGCTTGTTGCCATTGTACTTCTTGCCCTTGAGGTCGCTGCTTGGTGACAAGCTTTGGATACAGCAAGCGCGAAGGCATATTCAAGCTCTCTGCCAACGCGACGCCCTTTACGCACAGTGAGCCCGCATTTGCAGGATGACACGCATCCCCAACGATTCCTTTCGCATTGACCTCGACACCACATCCAACACCACAATAGGGACAAGTGGTTTTTTTGCATCCTTGCGACATAACACCTCCAGTGCGATTCAGCCCAACTTACTAGCAAAAAAAAGCCTCTCCCGAATCGAGAGAGGCAGCAATGCCTTTAACGCTGTTAGTACATTTTCAAAAAGTAATACCCTATACCGCTCTCGCCTGCTATTAAGAGCGGCGCATCGAGTTATCGATGAACGTTTATGTAAAGCAAGTGAGGTGCCAAGATTAAAAACCCTTACCATACAAAGGGTTAGCTTAAAACCAATTATAGCAACGTAATGCTACGCACTGATTGTGTGCAAATTTCGGTCATTATCGTGCAGTATTACTTTACTAATTCCATAACTAACCTGGATTCTTCGTCACCAAAATAATGCGCTTCTTCTTCTAACGTTTTAAAGCCAAGGGAGAGGTATAAAGACAATGCAGGTTGGTTCTTAGGATCGACAGTCAATTTCACGCTTGAGCCTAACGTCAACGGCGCAATAACGTTTTCTAGGAGGGAACGCGCAATACCTTTACCTCTATGTTGAATATCGACGGCCAATGACATGATCCAATATTGATGTGCATTTGTGCTAGTCGTTAGCAATATATACCCTGCGACCTGCTCTCCCTCTTTTGCTACCAGTAAGGTCTCTCCCCAACAATCAAAAGCTTGCCGAAAGAAAAATTGAGGATAGGCGTGTTCTCCAAATAAAGTATTTTCGAGCTTATATATGGCAAATAAGTCCTCTTTTTGCGCAGACAAGATGTCCATTCAATGACTCCTTCTTTAACATGAATGGCAGCAGTATACCTAAATCTCATCTAAATGACGGGACACAAACATCTCAATTAAGTGCTTAAGAAATGTAATATTCTTCCTGAAAATTAGGCCTAACTCACTTAGAACATACATCCGTGATTAAGTTTTAACCGCAAAATCAAAAACCACACAAGATGAAAATTTCAACACATACAACCATTAAACGCATTAAATTTAAGAACTTTATTCTGGTTTATTGAAAAATTCATAGTTGGATAATTTACAACCACCCCAAATTCACAGCATTATTCACCAAGCTTCGCGTGTGATAATAAACACTAAAACCTTTACCATTTTCAGCATTATTATTTTTATAAAAGCGAGTTTTAAAGTGAAAGAATCTCGAAATGCCTTAAATCCTAGTGAAATAAACACAACCACAGCTTGGTCAAAACATGATACACATTGGGTTCTTAGCCTATTTGGAACAGCCGTTGGCGCAGGCATCCTGTTTCTGCCAATTAACCTTGGGATTGGTGGTTTTTGGCCTTTAGTCGCGATGGCAGTACTTGCTTTTCCAATGACCTATCTTGCGCACCGTGGCTTAGCTCGTTTTGTACTATCTTCTAAGATCAAAAACGCAGACTTCACTGATGTAGTGGAAGAGCACTTCGGCGCAAAAGCAGGCCGTTCTATTTCACTGCTGTATTTTCTTTCGATCTTCCCGATCCTGTTGATATATGGGGTTGGAATAACAAACACAGTAGATAGCTTCATGGTAAATCAGGCTGATATGGCTTCTTTACCTAGACCTTTGCTTTCTGGCGTACTAGTGTTTGCACTAATTGCTATTATGATGGCGGGTGAAAAAGTAATGCTACGGGCCTTTGCCATTATGGTGTTCCCACTTGTTGCCATTCTTGCCTTTCTATCATTTTACTTAATACCGAACTGGACCATGCCTGTCATGGATGTGCCAGAAGCGTCAGCTTTTGCTAGCACTATGTGGTTAGCAGTTCCTGTAGTGATTTTCTCGTTTAGTCACGCAGCTGCAATTTCAAGCTTTGCAAATGTACAACGTCGCCATTACGGTAAGCAGGCAGATGCCAAATCCGAAGTTATTCTTCGTCGCACTAGCATCATGCTGATTGCCTTTGTTCTTATTTTTGTATTTTCCTGTGTGCTAACACTGTCACCTGAACAATTGGCTCAAGCAAAAGAACAAAACGTATCCGTATTGTCTTACTTAGCGAACGCAACCGATAATCCATTTATTGCAACACTTGGTCCTTTAGTAGCGTTTGTCGCTATCACTTCATCTTTCCTTGGGCATTTTTTAGGTGCGCGTGAAAGCTTAAATGGTTTAATTAACAAGCATTTTAACCTACCTGAGAAGCGTGTTGATCGTATCAGCGTGGCAGCACTGTTCTTCTCAATCTGGGCGGCGGCGATCATGAACCCAAGTATTCTTGGTATGATGGAAGCATTGTCAGGGCCTGTTATTGCAATGATCTTATTTATTATGCCAATGTTAGCGGTGTATAAAATCGAGGCGATGAAACAATATCGAGGAAATATCTCTACTTACTTTGTTCTAGCAGCAGGCATTGTGGCGGTAAGTGCATTGATTTTTAGCTTCTTCAGCTAATAACTAAAGACTAGCTTGGATTTTCAGGGGAATACCTTACACAAGGTTAAGGTGATTCCCTGAATTTTCTTACTCTTTAAAAGGTAATCATCGTTACCCTTGGCTCTTAAATAAGAGCGAAAACACCCGCAATCATAAGTACTGAAGCGATGCAGGTACGGCCGATAATGCCGAAGTGCGAAGGTTGAATCATTTCATTATGCATAGTTAATCTCCTATTTATTATAAAAGCCATTTTTTATTGGCTTAATAACACTATGTCTAATATCCAGTTTTTTAACAACCCATACAAACATTAAATATTTATGACAGAAACGTAATTTTTTACACTTCACCCTGATTTCGAGCGATGAATCCGCGGCTTAAATCATTAGATTGAGTCCACCGAGTATGCTCACTTACCTTCCATCGTTACCCTACCTATGCCATCTTCCAATCATTACATAAGTTTTCAATAGATTTTGTTTTTATAAATCATAATATTATAGAGATCCTTCTCGGCACTCACTCCCAAAGCACTTTGCCACTGGGAATCCATCCGCACTTAACCAACAAGAAATGGTAGACTTAACTGGTATTCGGTTAAGAGATCACATTTTATTAATACGCTCATGCACTTCTCAATTAAAAAACTGGCTTGCGCACTTTGTACTGCACTTGGACTTTTCTTGCATCCGACCAACGTACTGGCGAGTACCGAAAAGCAAGCTTATCTGGAAGAACACATTTCAGCAGAAAGCAAGCCCATGTTAAAACTCTACTTTCGCTCGATGGGTAAGCCGCGATCAATTCAAAAAGATGAGTTAAATACGCCACAGAATGCATCAGCGGAGTCTCTTGCTCTGTATTACTTTGCACGAAAGTACCTTAAGCGTTACGAAGGCGTTCCATTACCGAAAGATATGCCCGATTTAATCGAATTCGGTAAAAAGCACCATTTGGAATGGGTCGTCGCTGAAGCACAACTCAATAAGGCAGTAACAATGATTGAGCAAGACGATAACTGGAACGCAGAATTGTTACTCCATGACGTTGTTTCTACAGCCCGTGATCTTGGTTATCTAGCATTAGAAGGCCGTGCTTACCGCTGGTTAGGCAATCTAGAAGTATCTCGAAATCAACTACGCAGTGGCCTAAAATATTATCGCAATGCCTTTGAGTTATTAGAAAAAACAGTATTTGAAATACAAGTCGCGATGACACTGAACAACATTGGGACGGTCTACATCGACGCATCAGATTGGGCTCGGGCCAACAGTTACCTAACGCAAGCTCTCGACACTTACCTAGAGAGCGAATATCAATACGATAATAGCTTTTTTATGGGGGTTATCTACGCAAACCTTAGCATCGTTCACTCGAGCCTCGGAGATAACAAAAAAGCGGAATATTATTTCAATGAAGCCATTCGACTTTCAATGCAAACGGGGTCGGACACAGTCAAGCACCACTCTTTATCCAGCTTTTCACAAATGTTGAGCTCGGTAGGAAAAATTGATGATGCATTAATGGTCGCACAACGTTGCGTAGACCTGCCCATTCCAAAAAATCTAGAAATGCTAAAAACGTCTTGTTACGAGGCATTTGCAGAGGCTTACCTCGCAAACAAACAATACGATAAAGCTATTACAACAGCACTTAACGTTCTAGAACAAACCAAATCAACCAGTGAATTAGAGCTGCGTCAGCGTATTGATATGCTTTCGGTACTGGTAAACGCTCATCAAATTCTTAATGACTATGAAGCGGCTTTTCATTATTTAACCCAATTAAGAGAGCTAGAGGCTGAGTTTTCTCATCATATTCATGGTGAAGAGATGATTAACATTAAGTTTGACCTCGAAGCTAAGTTAGCCCAGAAAGAACTCAAATTGCTAGAAACAAAAAATGCGCTACAAGCCTCTGAACTGCGTTCACAGCGCTATCGAGAAATGTTCTACTTTATCGCTATTGCGGCAATTGGAGTCGTTGGTTTTCGTTACGTACTGCGCGTTAGACGTATTAATAAAGCACTCACTCAAGAAAATACTACCGATCCATTAACTCAACTGCATAACCGTCGCTATCTTCACATTTGGTTGGACAAAATGGCTCGTAGAAGCCCAGATAGAACATTTGCCTTAGCCGTTTTAGATGTCGATCATTTTAAAACCTTTAATGATCAATATGGACACGATATTGGCGATAAAATGCTGACTCATATTGCCACGCTATTTAATGAATCCACTCGCTCTGGTGACCTACTCATTCGTTGGGGTGGAGAAGAGTTTGTCCTATTATTCGAAGTACAGCGAGCCGAAGATTGCACTAAGTTTTTGGAGCGATTGAGATATACTGTTGAAAACACGCCATTGGTGGTTGACTCTAAACCATTAAACGCGACAATTTCCCTTGGAGCAGTGGACAAACTGTCGGCACAAATAATTAAACAAGAATGGGATCAATGGTTTTTCTTGGCAGACCAAGCTTTGTATGATGCGAAGCAAGCTGGCAGAAACCAGTTCGTCATTCATCCTACATCATAAAAAAGCACACATGAAAAAACATCTAATCATTATTACTTTTGCGCCTCTATTTCTTATGGCGTGTAGTAATCAGCAAGCATCTCAACTGGGAATGCGCAGCAGCAGTGTCAACGTGTATGCCCAGCAAATGAGTAACACTCAACTATGTGAAACTCTCTACTACAACCGTGCAACTAACCAAACCAAAGTGGCGATTGGTGCTGAGTTCAATCGACGTGGATTAAACAAAAAGTGGTGTGATAAAGAATTCGATAAGTTGTACATTAAAAAGTGGATTGATAACGTGCTGCCTAAGGAAAAAGCCGAACCCAAGAAACCAATAGCAACTATTCAACCCGCTTCAACTAAATAACTCCCCTCTTGAAGCAGACGGTACACTCGTATTTTCTGCTTTTCACTTTTTCATGCATGCTCGATGCGACATATAAAAACCTCATGGTTTCAGTAAATTAACAAAGACTTATGTTGTCCATCGAACTTTTAATGTAAACAAGTTGTAAATGGTTTTCGTCCTTATTCTTTGTCGTTAGCTTTGTTTGTTCCTGTTAGCGGAATATGAAACAGGAACTAAAAAATTCCAAACAAAGACATGAGGTCAAAAATGGAAATACGCATTAATCGCCTATTTGCTGCTATGTTGGCAGTAGGCATTGCACCTGCCGTCTCGGCGTTTGATCCACTCTATTCTGAACAATGGCACTTAGACAACACGGGGCAAACTGCGTTTGCGGCTAATCCTGCTGTTGCTGGAAACGACTTAAACACTAAGCTCACTCAGGCAATGGGGATTGCAGGTGTTGGTGTGAAAGTTGCCGTTATTGATTCTGGAGTGCAGATCGATCACCCCGACCTTGCAGGTAATATAGTTACAGGTAGCAGAAACTTCGTCGAAGACTCTTCATTCCCACCAAGTTATCCGGTTGATACTAATGGTCATGGCACTGCTGTAGCCGGTTTGATTAGCGCCGTCGGCAACAACGGTGAAGGCGGACGCGGTGTCGCTTCTCACTCTTCCCTCATCGGTTTTAACTGGTTAGCCAACCAGACATTAGAAGGCTGGTTAATCTCCCATGGCATGGACCCAGCAACACGCGATGTTCGCGTATTTAACCAAAGTTACGGTTTCAGCCCTATAAACCCGATTACTTTTGATGAAAGCGACCCTCAACTAAAACTTGAAATGGACGTGATGAAAAACGTCAGCAACAGTAACGCCTGGGGTCGAGGTGCTGTATTTGTAAAGTCAGCAGGTAATGGTTACCGCTATTTCAATGCAGGGCGATTCTTCGTATTGCCAAGTAACTTCTTTTCTGGTGGAGACAATCAAGGCTTACCGATGCACAACTCTGCTCAGTCTTATGATAACGCCAATTACTTCAATTTAGTCACTAGTGCACTACGAGCGGATGGTACGCGAGCGAGTTACTCATCGGTGGGTTCGAACGTGTGGGTTGCAGCACCAGCAGGTGAATATGGGCAAGATTTCCCTGCTATGGTCACCACTGATTTAATGGGTTGTGAAGAAGGGCAAAATACCAGTGAAGGCCTTGGCATTAATGGGTTACACGGCGGAACGGAGCTCGATCCGAACTGTAACTATACCAGTACGATGAACGGAACCTCATCGGCTGCGCCAAACACATCGGGTGCCATCGCGGCAATCATGTCAACCAACCACGCACTTTCTGCTCGTGATGTACGTGCTTTACTAGCGGAGACAGCAAAAGTAACGGATAAAGCGCATCCAGGCGTACAGCTTGAATTTACTAACCATAAAGGTGAACAGGTTAGCTACGAGGCCATTGCCCCTTGGCAGAAAAACGCAGCAGGCGTAGATTTCCATACTTTTTATGGCTTCGGCGCTGTAGATTTAGATGAAGCGATGCAACGTGCTCGCATGACGAATCGTGTTTTACCAGCTCAAGTCATTACGCCATGGGTTAATAACGCTACAGAAGTAAGTGTACCCGATGCAAGTCTAGTTGGTGGTTCTTCAAGTATCGCCATTGCCGATGAGCTGACAGTAGAATCCGTTCAAGTGACATTGACATTGGACCACGCTCGTCTGCCCGACTTAGCTATTGAGCTCATTTCGCCATCAGGGACTCGTTCCGTTTTGCAAACACCGCGCAATGGTCTTGTTGGCCAATCTCTTGATCCAACGATTACAGGCTACAAAGATCAATTAATGTTGTCTAACCAATTTTATGGCGAAGATGCAAAAGGCGAATGGACGTTGCGAGCAATAGATACGAACGGCGATGAAGTCTATTCTTACATTGCATATTTCAACTCTTCCACCATCTATGACGTTCCGATGGCAAACAACGCTCAGCCCGGTGTTATTAAGAACTGGTCGATGCGCATATTTGGACACTAAGGAGTCAATAACATGAAATACAAATCATTTTCTATGCTGGCTCTCGTTATCATGACGTCGAGTGTATACGCTGAGCAACAGCTCTCTCAACAACCTGCACCAGAACTGTTTGTGCCATCAGAAGCGGTTGAGATTAATGGCCAAGATTATCGAAAAGTGCAAACTGGCACTGTTAGAACCCTATCTGAAGACGTAAAACTTCAAGCGGGTGATGAGGTGTTTAAGAATGCGTTTAGTAACGTATCCAAAGCCACTGGACTGGTTTATATCACCGTAAACAATCCTAACGAAGCGAAAGCAGTCGCCAAAGAGTTAAAATTAGAAGTTATCTTCGCAGAAGGGGAATCAGCGGTGTTAAAAGCATCTCAAGATCAAGATCTGCTAAGTATTAGCGACTACCTAAACGCAGACAGCCGGGTAAAAGCGTCTAAAATTGAACTAAACAGCGGTAAATACCGTGCACAATAATTCTCTAACAAGAGAAGTTGGCCTGTAAAACCATGCCTCAGCGATTGCTGAGGCATTTTTATGGGTAGGAACAGATACGCTATTATTCTTTAGTAACATTTCGCATAACTAGTATGATACCTAAACACCCTACTCGCCTGCGCCTGTCATTTCTTAAACAAAATAATTTCCGTTCTTAGCTCTTCTTCCGTGGTTTCCTTCGGACTATTCAGATAGCGTTCGATTCCTAAAGGACTGGTTTTGACTTTCATACCACTCTGATGAACCAAGTTCATCGCTAAAGCCCATGCATTTCCCAAAAACTGATATTCACCTCGGTGTTCAACGACAAATGTTTCACTCTCAGGAATGGTACCGGTAACCGCCCCTTGAGGCGCTGGTACTGAGTTATGAAGAGGAAAGCAAGTGATAAACTCGAATGTACCTTTCTGCATATCCATCGACTGGTAATAACAAAACAATTCACCATTCACGGATAGGGTTTCGTCACTAATTAACTGTTCTAGTTGCTGAACATGCTTATCAATTACCGAACCTAATTCCTGCAAGCTAGCCACACCCTTGATCCCAATATAATGAATTTGAGGCAACGTTCGGTTCCCAATTTCGACTAAGTCTGAATGCACTCTTCCGGTTTCAAGCTTACTTTTAAGCATGCGTAACCCACGTTGATAATCCATCTCTATCATCGACTTAAACATACTTTTCAGAAAGAACAGATACCAAGGGACGCGAGATTGCATTTGCCATTCGACTAAACAGCCATTTTGTGACGGCGTCACGATTAGAGTCACCTTTCCATGGCTCTTGATTGGACGAAAGAAATGCAGCTCCATATCTAATCGATGCTCTTGAGTACTTTCCAGTACAATCGCGCCAGTCCCAATACGCTGACCATTCCATTGATAACCAGCTCCAACGTGGCCCTGATTATCACTGAATGTCAGCTCGCAGCTTGGTTCAAGAATGATCCATGGTGACCAGCTGGGCCAGTGTTTGAAGTTCTTGAGATAGCCAATAATTTCACTTTGATTCTTATTAATTTCAATACTTCGGCTGACCTGATAAGAGAGCATAACGGTTCCTCGAGTTTCCGCTTCACTAACTTCAGTCTAATTCAAATTCCAGTTTTTTCTTGTTTGACTGCGGGTTAGATGCGTACGACAAGAAAAAGCCAGAGCGTTAAGTCTCACTTGAATCAATACGCACAAAGCTAAGAGCAGAACTCCACTTTTGCACTAAATCGAACACCATCATCGTCCAGTACTAACGCCCACCCCATCCGTTCACATATTCGTTGTACGATAACAAGCCCACAACCATAACCAGCGTTGTACGTCTCGTTGCCATCGTGACGGTTTAGGATCTTAAGCGCATGACCTTTCAACTCAATTTCAATATCTCCCACACTATAGCTAAAGGCGTTTTTAATCAGATTGTTGATTACAATGGTCACAAAACTCTCCGGTGCATTCACGACACCACTATGTTGTTCGTGCAAAGCGTAGTTCGAATCTTGCTTGGCAAATAAAGGAGCCAGCTCTTCCAGTTGTTTTTGTAAACAAGTAAGAAGCTGATGCTCTCCGTAATGCTGAGGCTCTATTTTCTCTTTACCAAGTAAGAGAAACGCTTCTGTCAGTACACGCATCTCGTCACAAGCTGACTGCATCCTCGTGATGGCTTTTTGCGCAACTCGAGGTTGATCAGGAAGACGCGTCAGAATGTCTGTTGAGCCTTTAATCACCATGATTGGCGTTCTCAACTCATGCGATGCAAAACGGCTAAATTCTTGTTCTCGTTTGAAGTAGCCCGCGATATCGTTCTTATTATCCAGCAAAGTCTGCTCTATCTGGCGTGTTTCGCTGAACTTAGTTTCAACTTGGAAAGCGGGTTGATCCGGTGACATTTGGCTAATTTTGTCTTCAATTTGCGCTAATGGCCGAGACAATATTCGCACCATGTAAATGCCATACCCAACCATGACAAATGAAAACAAACCACCGAGCAGCAGCGTAAACTGATGCAGCGAGCTTTCGTATTCGTCCAAGTAATCATCTGAGTCATCTTGAAATACAATGTACATAAGCCCCTTCCCTGAGGGATGGTTCAATACAACAAAGTGTTTATCTTCTTCACCAAGCAGGTATTCGTAAAAACCAGGTGAAGTAAAAGAGAGCAACCAATCCGGTGTCGGAGCTTCACTCCAATATGAGTTGAACTCCAATACGTTTGGCAATGGCGCATCCCAGCCCTGTTTCTCGAAATTCTCACTATAAAGCGCAGCTTCAGTATCGAGCCAGTGATGTAAACTCAGCACTTCCAGTTTGTTTTCTGCCACATAAATCAGCGACCAAAAAAGAGTAAACATCACAAACGTCATGACCCCAAAACCCCAACGGATCTTGCGATAAATGCTTGGATATTCGTTATGCTTTAAGTCGGTAACCTTGTCCATGAATAGTCTCTAATCGTGATTCTTCAAAACCTTTGTCTAGCGCGGTTCTTAAACCGTAAATATGGCTACGAAGTGCATCACTTCCGGGTGGTTCGTCTCCCCACACACTATCGATCACTTCTGTGCGCGAGACCGCTGCTGGAGCACGTTGGAGGAGCAATTTTAAAATTTTAGTTTGAATTCGACTCAGCTTAATTTCTTTGTCTTTTCTCGTTACTTTTCCTGTACGCGCATCTAAACAAATATCTGCAAATTTGAGCGCTCCGATATCTTGTCTTGGACCACGATTAGCCAGAGCATGAACACGCAAACTGAGCTCTTCCATCGCAAATGGCTTCATTAAATAATCATCTCCCCCCGCTTTAAAAGCCGCGATTTTGTCATCTAGCGTATCTTTTGCCGTTAGGAAGAGAATTGGCGTTCCACATAACTTATCTTGTCGAAGCTTCTGTACCGTACTGATGCCATCGAGCTTCGGCATCATGATATCCATGATGATTACATCGTAATGATTTTCCTCGATTAACTTAATCGCAGCCTCTCCATGAAACGCACAATCGATAATCATGCCTTCTAGCTCAAGATAGTCTGCAATCGTCTCCGAGACGTTATGGTTGTCATCTACAATTAAAATTTTCATAAAATCACATTTCTTCACGATCTCTTCACGATATGCCCAATAAGATACAGGCAATTTCCTAAACTCGCTCGTAAATTGAGGTTAATACAATGAAAAAACTCGCTCTTATTTCTGTAGTAGGTTTGGCATTGTCTGGTTGTGGTGGTTCAGGTGGTGGCAGCAATAGCGATAGCACATCAACTCAACAAGCAGTGAAACCAAGTGTAGCGATTGGCTCTGTTGAAGCGGTCAACGCTGAAGAAAGCACGTTAACCGTCAATGGACATACGTATCGTGTGTCTGAGGTGGTTTATGACGACACACAAGTGCAATTGGCCGATGTAAAACCAAAAATGGTGGTTCGCGTGGGGTCAGATATTCAGCAAGCTTCGGACAATGGCGTCCGAGTCACACTTGAACCAACCATTACAGGACGTGTCACAGCGATTGATCATGTGAAGAAAACATTTACGGTAAACGGCGTAGAGCTGCAGTTTGACGATTTAAGTGATGATATAGAAGTCAACGACTGGGTAATGGTGTCATCATTGCCAACTGCTGATGCGGGTTATCGAGTGTTGTCTGTGGTCGAACTCGACGTAGATAACGATTACCCAGTACTTGATAACGACTACGAACTGGAAGGCCGTATTACCAGTATCGATGAAAATGCTGGAACATTTAAGTTAGGTGGAAAAGTAACGGTGGCATATAACAACATTAGCCAACTTAGCATCGGCCAATGGGTGGAAGTAGAAGGTGAAATGCAAAACGGCATCTTCATGGCAAATGAGGTAGAAGTTGAAGGCTACGACGTCATAAGCAATGACAGCGATGTGGAAGGTATCGTGACTTGGGTTGCAAATGACTACAGTGAGTTCTCACTAAACTACCGAGGTGCATTCTTCATCGATAACGCAACACGATTTGAAGATGGCAGCAAAGCGAACCTAAAACAAGGCCAAGAAGTGGAAGTAACGTCTGTCGTGAAAAATGGCAAACGCATCGCTACCGTTATTGAGTTTGAGCAACCAGACTTTGACGATAACAACCAATGGCAAGGTAAAGAATTTGAATGTGAAGGATACGTATCAAACTACGATGCTGAAGCAAGAACATTTGAAATCGAGCATTGTGAGAATGATGCTGATCAAGTACTAAGTAACACCACCGTTGTGATTGATGCACAAACACGCTTCCAAGGCATTGAAGAACTTAACCTAAATGGTGCTCGTGTCGAAGTCGAAGGTGTGATCATTAACAACCAAAATATTGCCCGTGAAGTGGAGTTAGACGTTTACGACAACTAATCCCTTCTACGCTTAAGAAAAAGTGTCACTTCGGTGGCACTTTTTCTTTTCACCTTACTTTGCTTCCCAAGCTCAAACCAACAAATTCTCAGCCAAAGCCTTTTCTCTCCGTTACACTTTACCTATGTTCCACAAAATTGGTGACAACTATGAAAAAACGCAACCTCATTTTGTTAATCTTGTTTTTTGGTTCAGCCACGAGCTTAGCTAGCGTTATGGATCCTGACTGCGATGCAGAAAAGGCAGCTAAAGCCGCTGCGACAAAAGCCGTGGTTGGTGTTGGTGGTCGCTGTACGCCTAAAGAGGCACTGAAAGATACCGCAGTTGATGCAGGAAAAGACAAATTGCCAGATGAAGGGATGGCGGGTAAAGCTGTTGATGCAATGACACCGGAAAAAGAGAAGAAAACGGTGAAAGACGTAACCAAAAAGCTCAATAAAGATTGATACGCTTTCTTGTAGTTAACTTTAATAGCGAAAATCCCCCCCAAAAAAAAGAGCGCCGATTGACGCTCTTTCCGAACTTTAATAGATAACCAATTATGCGGTCTCTGCTTCACCTATCCAATGATAATGGTGGTTGGCTTTTTTCCCCACTAAACCGAGCTCTGCCAATTCTTCAAATACCTTGTCTACCTCTTCCGCAGACAGCCTAAACTGTTTAGCAACGGCTTTTTTGGTGCACGTAATTTGATGCGTTTTAAGTGCATCGCTAACTTGCTCTAACAAGGTTTTCGGTTCCTTTGGTTCTTCTGGCTCCGGTGCAGCTGGTATTTCTTGCTCTTCTTCCTCTTTTATATGAGGAAGATAACCCGCAGGCGCTGGATCTATATCGCGAACTGTTTTCAATATCATGCCCTCATTTCTGCGATAGAAATATCGGAACCGTTGCTCTTCACCAATCAAGCCAACAAAAAATGCAGCAAAGAAGTCCAACAGAATCGAAAGAAATACAACCAAGCCAAGCTGAGCTTGCTGAGAGGTGGTACCAAATGCGTTGGCTAGGCTATCAATCAAACCAATCACTGAGCCTTGCGTGACCGGCGGTAAACTATCACGCTCCATAGCCAAGCGTTGCTGCTCTTCACGTAAGGCTTTGTTTTGATCCTGAATGCGAGTTACACCAGTCGCGATACGCTCCATCTCGATGTATTTCTGCGCTGCCATATTGTTGAGCTCAATCTGCTTATCGATTGCCGCAATCTGACGATTAAACGCTTCCACTTTCGCCTGCTCTATCGAAATATGACTTTGTGCACTATTGGTTGCACTATTAATCCCACCAATACTACCGCCAATGGAAATCGCAGCTAAGACTAAATAAAACACGAAAGCGGTTGCTGCTCCTGTGTAGTTGCGATGGGCTCGGCGCTCACCGTATTCATACCAAGCGTAAAATTTACCCGCTTCAAAAATGATCGCTAAACCACCAAATAAGGTTTGCATCATCGGGTTTTCGTCGATCGACAAAAACAGCAATAGAGAAAAAATAGTCGATGCTAAAATCGCAGCACCGGTGAATGCATATACACTCACCATGGCAAATCGACCTTTAGGGTATCGATATCCAATCTGTTGTTCGTATTTCATTTGAGAAATTTCTTAAGATTAATCGCCCCTCCGACTAAGTAGGACGGACGTTTCTGGCATGTACAAAGGAGCGCAGAATACCGTATCCTTTATTAAATTACTGTCATAATTCCGTTAATGGAAAACAAGTGAAGATTCGGTGTGCATTTTGAATCGATATCAGCCAAATCTAGCACGTAAAAACACCACCACGACACCCACTAACCGAAGCTTCAGTGGCATATAAGAGAGATTAATTCGGTATCTTCAAAAGCGACTAGGCAAGACTGACAAGTTGAATTGGAGGTTGTGAATGTCAGCAGAATCAAGATATTAAAGCGTTAAAAATAGGCAATAAAACAAATAACGCACACTTGCATCACCTTTTAGTAAACTGATAATTACATTGTTTGGTTAATTTGTTAGTATCCCGCGCCGAAGAAGATAAGCACTCAATTGTATGGAAAACACTCTAATACAGCACAAACACCATCGCTTGCACGCTATTGCGGTTATTATCGCGGTGTTGTTTCAGTTGTATTTAGCGTCCACAGCCGCTCTTAACCCTACACAAGTTCACAGCACAACTTGGCTCAACAAAGTCCAAAGTGAAAAGGTTTTACTGTGTACCGCAGATGGTTTCAAATGGGTGGATATCAATACGTTGATTGAGGCTAACGCTCAATCTTCTTCTAAGCTCATCCAAGATGTTAACTTACACGACGGCTTTCAGTTTGAATGTCCGCTTCTTCAAGCTGTTCAATTCTTTCTTCTGGTTGCGATTGGGCTTTACCTGACAACCATCCATTGGCTGCGCCGAGTAAAGTATGCACTGAAGACTTATCATTTTTCAAAATGCGATAAGCTCGTTTACAAACACATCGCGCCTAAGCACTCTCCGCCGAGTGTTTTTCCTGCCTAACAGGCATCTAATCATTGACAACTTTATTCAAAAATAACGATGACTCTGTTTGTTGTCCATTCAGAGAAGCTATTCATTCAAAAGGAAAAGCACATGCTTAAATCATTTAAAACCGCCGCTATCGCGCTTATTGCTGTCATCGCTAGCCCACTGAGTTTAGCGCACGATTATGAAGCAGGAAAAATTCATATCGACCATCCATGGAGCCGCGAAGCGCCACCAAACGCACCTGTTATCGGTGGTTTTTTTCAATTAACCAACCACGGTGACAGTGAAGATGCATTGATCGCAGCAGAAAGCCCAATCGCAGGGCATGTCGAAATTCACACGCATAAGAAAGAAGATGGTGTGATGAAAATGATTAAGATTGACGAAGTGCGCGTTCCAGCCAATGACTCAGTGTTGTTTAAGCCAGGCAGCTTCCATTTAATGATTTTTAACCCAACACAAACTCTTAAAGAAGGCGACCGCTTCCCTATGACGTTAACATTCAAAAACGCGGGTAAAGTGGAAGTAGAAATGGCGGTTGAAAAACAAGGTCACATGGAAAAACACATGCACCATTAATGACGTAAACAAAAGTGCCCGCTGATTTAGCGGGCATTTTTATCTCAGCTTAGTCAAAATCATTATTCCGGTAGATCCTAACTCGACTCTTCAGAATAATGGTGATGAATAACGCTCGGCGAAACGGGGTCACATATCATAACAGCGTGCTCGGGCAAGAGATTCTAAATCACGCTCGTCCCTCGCTATTCAGAATGACCTTGAAAGACTTAAGATCCTAAAAAGGTTCCCTACCCGCTTAAAACTCAACCTCTCGACAAAGTTCTCCAACCATCACTTGGCAAGCCTGAATGAAATCATAAGTTTGGCAACAAAGACCCACGGTTAATCAGCTTTCTTTCTACTTGAAACAAACCTCAGCCCAACGAGCTAAGCCGGCAGTTACTGAGCCAAAATAGTTTCCACTGACAACCGGAATACTTGGCAGTACGGTTTGCACCGCATCGCGCAAGATTGGCGAGCGTGCCGAACCTCCAGTCATAAAGATAGCATCGGGTTTAACTCCAGCTTGCTCTACCGCTTCTGTCACCAACGCCGTCATTTTATTCTTTGGCGACTGGATCGCTTCGATCATTTCGTCACGTTGTACATCAACTTCAATCGTTTCTGATAGTAAGTTGATGCCAGTTCGGTAAGAAGCTTGTTCTGAAAGTGCCACTTTTGCCTCTTCGGCACGGCGAACAATGTTGTAGCCTAAAGACTCATGATACACCTCTAGCAAACGAGCAAGTTTTTCTGGCTCTTGAGCCTGCTTTTGAAGCAACTTTAACGCTGATAGGTTCTCTCGCGAATAGAAGTCACTCTGCGCTTCTACATTATTGATTGCTATCGGGTTCCAGAATTGGGTAGTCGGCATCACAATGCCTGACTCCATTTTACTTCCCATGCCAAAAGGGAACATGAGCTGCTTAAATGCTAGCGCGATATCAAGATCATTCCCGCCGACACGCTGGCCACTGTGAGCTAACAAGCTTGCGGTCCTATCTGCTTTGCCGCGCCAAGACGGTCCCATTTGGATCAACGAACAGTCCGTTGTACCACCGCCAATATCGACTACTAGAATGATTTTATCTTCGCTGAGTGTCGCTTCATACTCTAGGCCCGCCGCGACAGGCTCAAACTGAAACTCCACATTTTGGAAGCCCGCACGTTTCGCTGCCCGCAACAAAATGCGTTCAGCCTGAATGTTAGCCGTTTCACCGCCACGCCCATGAAAGTTAATTGGTCTGCCGATCACAGCATCGGTAATACTTTGCTGCGCATCGTTTTCGGCTTGAGACTTAATATTGTCCATCATCGCGCAGACAAGGTCTTCGAAGAAAGCCAATTGCACATCACGCAAGCCAGATGCACCAAGAAAAGACTTCGGCGATTTCACATAATAGATATCGCGAGGATCTTCCAAATAGAGATTAAGTGCAGCCTGACCAAACGCGATGTCGTCGGATTCTAAGTCAATACTTTCTTCTCGGTTTAAATTGATTGCCCGGCGTAAAACCTGCTCACCAACTTGATCTAATGGTTTAATATCTCGATGGCGAAATAAATGCTCGGATACCGATTCACGAGTCGGTGCAGCAAGGGTGGAAGGAATAAAAGGGCTGTTTCCTTCTAGATTAAGCAGTACTGGATCACCCGATTCCATTTTAGCCACTGAACAGTTTGCAGTACCATAGTCAAAGCCGATAAACATTGTTTCTCCCACTGTCCCACTGATTAGTGGCCTTTTGACCGTTAAAAAGCTGGCAATGCTAACTTAATGGCATAAGAATTACTATCCCAAAATCAAGTGTAATTTAACGTGGAAAACCTATCTAAGGTACACTACTTTCTCTTTTTGCAGATGGCACAACAACCGCTACCAGTAAAGCTAACAACAGGAACACGGGGCTAAGCATTAATCCATGCCAGATTGAATACCCATCATGGAACAGCCAGAATATACCAAGCGTCAGTAGGTACGAAAAGTAGCTGCAAAACACCAAGCTAATCGCGACAAAGCGCTTTTGATTAATAATAAGAATCCGCACTAGATACTGGCTAAGAATACCAGAGCAGCGCATGGCAAGTTGCCAATTAATGATAAAGAAAGCAAGCGCAATAAACCCAGCTACGACCAGTGCATCATGCGTGCTTAAAATGAAGTAGCTACCAAATCGGCTTATGATGACCGGATAATCGCCTTCGTATATCGTTGACCAAGATATTGCGTTCGCTGCTGCTACGTAATTGGCAAAATAAGCAATGGCGTAGAAAGTCGTTTGAGAACTGAACGGCTGAAATACATCCGTACAAAATCCTCGCCACTCTTCTTTGTTGGCGGTAGGCCCAACCCAGTCACGTTTTTTTTGGGCGGTACGCCCGGCAAACTCAGGCCCGTTGCGAAACAACAGCCAAAATATATAGAGTGCAAGTATAACCAAGAGTATTGAAAACATACCCTTCCCCCTCAGAAATTATCGGCGCCACTGCCAATGGCGTTGGGGTCGTAAACTGCACTTCCCTGCTATACCTATTTGATTTATCAAAGACTTATTATTTTATTACCACCAAAATTCATTCAACGGCATACTAAACAGCGACATTTTCACGCTTTGTGTGAAGTTCGAAAGCCTACTTTTAGGTTTAGCACAAAAATAGCTACAGCAAAGCGTAAGAGAGGGATTCCGCACCCATCAATGAAGATGAGGCGTTAAGCAGAAGCTGTGACCGCAATGAGAAGAGAAGGATTCAAAGCGGCCATGCATGGGCAAGAGGAGCAACTATTTCTCTAACTTTTCTTCAAATACACCAATCTCTCTGCCCAACCAAATCGCGCGTTCTGTGTGATCGAGCAACTCTTCTTCGCTTACTGGGTGAATAAGCACAGAAAAATCGCCTCGAATCGTATCAAGCCACGCCAAGAACTCTTCACTCAATGATTCTAGGTGAATTTCAAACATCGGCATCTTGTGTGGGCCAACTAACCTTCCAACTAATGGAAACACACGCAGCACATCTTGACGCTCTTGACGGATGATCTCGTTCAAGGCTTGCGCTTTATCTTGTTCTCTTAGGGGAAAATAAACATGAGCGTGGTACATAACTTCTCCATAATCACTTCCACTTGAGCACCACCTACTTTGGATAAGCTCAAGGACTGCCGAGGGTATACATTTGTAATGCCGTCACCCTACCTTGATTCCACTCAGTTGGGAAGAAGTTATGCATTCTCATAAGGTCGAGGCTTCGAGCACAACAAAAATTTGCAATTCATCATCTAGCAACTGTTTGAGTTGATTCATTAATAATGACTCACTTTGTCAAATTTTACAGCCAAATTTTGTTGCAAATATGTTTCATTAACCAGTAATTAAATTCGAGTTTAAAAATACCACCAACAAAATAGCAGCATATTACTCTGCAAAATTAGGGTGTAAGCAAAACTTTACTACTGAGCGAAAGTCAAAATGAAGCATAATTTAACAATTTGTTTACACTTATTGTATCTGGCTATACCACGATTTAGTTAGAGGGTTAGATACAGAAAAGCCTTTCTCTGTATCTTGCGGTGAAATAATCGCAGCGATGTTATCGACAAATAGTTTAAGGGACGAACAGATGCCTACCGCTATCGAAAGCACACGCAACCTTAGGTATGGCCTTTGCGCTGATATCAGAGTTTGAGTACCCATACAAACTCTGGTTTTGTATGAATAGCTGCAGTCCAAAAGACCCGCAGCGTCAAAAGGAGCTTGAGATGAACGTTCAGGCATTACCCATGCATCGGTTTATCGACCATCGTGGGGACCTAGTCGGCCAACTACCCAACTGGGCTGACACTGAAACATTGGTCGGGTTTTACCGAGACATGGTATTAACTCGCACTTACGACAACAAAGCAGTTGCCTTGCAACGCACCGGTAAGCTAGGGACCTATCCCTCACACTTAGGCGCGGAAGCCATAGGCATTGCGGTAGGCAGAGCACTTAAAGCCGATGATGTTTTTGTCCCTTACTACCGCGATATGCCTGCGATGTGGTGTCGTGGCATTGGCATGGAAAAGAACCTTCAATACTGGGGGGGCGATGAGCGCGGGAGTGATTTTGCTCCTGAGGGCAGTCCGGTTCCTAGCCGAGACCTTCCCTACTGTGTACCCATAGCGACGCAATGTACGCATGCTGTCGGGGTGGCTTCCGCGCTAAAAATTCAAGGTAACCATGAAGCTGCGCTAGTCATGTGCGGCGATGGTGGTACATCCAAAGGGGACTTTCTTGAGTCAATAAACTGCGCAGGTACTTGGAATATTCCACTTGTTTTCGTCGTAAACAATAACCAGTGGGCAATTTCAGTGCCGCGTAGTCTCCAATGTGCCGCCGATTTCTTATCAGAAAAAGCGCAAGGTGCAGGTATACCGGGTATTACTGTCGATGGTAACGATGTCGTCGCCGTTTATGATGCAACTAAAACCGCCCTTGAGAGAGCAAGAAAAGGGAAAGGCGCAACACTCATCGAAGCGGTGAGTTACCGACTGAGTGACCACACTACGGCCGATGATGCGACTCGTTATCGTAAAGAAGATGATGTTCAAACCGCATGGCAATACGAACCTATCGCACGTCTTAAAACGTATCTCCTTAATCAAGGCGCTTGGAGCGACGAACAAGAACAGCAATGGCTAGATTACTGTAAAGAGCAAGTAGAGTTAGCTGTTGAACGCTATCTGAGCTTACCGCCACAAGCACCAGAAACCGGTTTCGATTATTTGTATGAATCGCTACCTCAAGAGCTTCATGCACAAAGAGATGAACTCATCAACAAGGCAATGAGAATGCAGGGAGGCAGACATGGCTGAGCTAACGTTGGTTGAAGCAGTAAACCTTGCCCTGCACCACGAAATGCAACAAGACCCCAATGTTGTCGTATTAGGTGAAGACGTGGGCGATAATGGTGGTGTATTTCGTGCCACTGTTGGACTCAAGCAAGAGTTTGGTCTTAAACGAGTCATCGATACCCCACTCGCTGAAGCCTTAATCGGCGGGGTTGCGGTCGGTATGGCAACGCAAGGATTACGACCTGTCGCCGAATTTCAGTTTCAAGGTTTCGTTTTTCCTGCGATGGAGCACTTAATGTGCCACGCGGCTCGAATGCGTAACAGAACTCGCGGTCGGCTCACTTGTCCCGCGGTTTTCCGTGCGCCATTTGGCGGCGGTATCCACGCTCCGGAACACCACTCAGAAAGCGTGGAAGCGTTATTTGCTCACACTGCTGGATTTAAAGTGGTGATTCCTTCTTCTCCACAACGCGCATACGGCTTACTTCTCGCTGCAATTAGAAGCAATGATCCCGTCATGTTCTTCGAACCGAAGCGCATATATCGCACCGTTAAATCTGAAGTCGTTGATAACGGCGAAGCACTCCCACTCGACACCTGCTTCACCTTACGCAAGGGGCGAGATATCACGCTCGTTACTTGGGGCGCATGCGTCGTAGAGTCACTTCAGGCCGCGCAAACCTTGTCTAGTCAGGGAATTGAAGTCGAGGTGATTGATTTGGCGAGTATTAAGCCAATTGATACCGCGACGATTTTCAGCTCACTAGAAAAAACTGGACGTTTACTCGTTGTTCATGAAGCGAGTAAAACTTGTGGTGTGGGCTCTGAGCTATTAGCTCGAACCGCTGAACATGCCATGTGCTTACTTAAAGCCCCACCTAAACGAGTAACTGGAATGGACACCATTATGCCTTATTACCGTAACGAAGATTATTTCATGGTTCAGGAAGAAGACATTGTGACCGCAGCGCGCGAACTCGTGGAGGATTGGAAATGAAGACGTTTAACTTACCCGATCTCGGCGAAGGCCTCGCTGAATCAGAAATTGTAAAATGGCACGTTAATGTCGGTGACATGGTTAAATTAGATCAAGTGATCTTAACTGTCGAGACAGCAAAAGCGACGGTCGACGTCCCTGCCCCCTATTCGGGCCGTGTGGTCAGCCGTCATGGTGAGGAAGGTGAAATCGTCAATATTGGTGCATTACTGCTAGAGATTGATGAAACAGGTGCCGGGAGAGAAGTAACGGCAGAGAAAAAAGCCACTGCTGACGCCGCAACCGTCGTCGGTAGCGTTTCTCACCAAGCGCATCATGTTAACGTTGATGATTTCTGGATTGGTGGCAACCACAACACGACAGAAAGTAACCTCGTTACCGCCCTGCCTTCGGCTCGCTTGTTGGCACAAAAACTTGGGGTAGATCTTAACCTCGTGTCAGGTAGTGGCCCGAACGGACTTATCGTTGATGCCGATATTTACGACGAAGCCGGAAAACAGCGTCCAGGCACCGAAGTTTTGAAAGGTGCTCGACGTACCATGGTATCGTCTATGACCGAATCGCACGAACATGTTGCTGCCGTAACTATTACGGAAGAAGCGTTGTTGGAAGATTGGCTGCCAAACGAAGATATCAGTATCCGCCTTGTTCAAGCGATTGTTCATGCGTGTCAAGAAGAGCCTGCTTTAAACGCTTGGTTTGATGCCGAAACCATGACACGCTGTGTACACACAACGGTCAATGTAGGAATTGCAGTAGATAGCCGTCATGGATTGTACGTACCAGTCTTGCGCCACGCAGATGAATACGAGCCACAAGATGTTCGTCGTTGGCTCGATCAAACCGTTGAAGGGATCAGAGAGAGAAAAATCGGTCGTGAGCAATTGCAGCACGCGACGATTACGCTTTCCAACTTCGGCGCGATTGCCGGTATTTACGCAACACCTGTCGTCACACCGCCACAAGTCGCTATTGTCGGCGCGGGCCGAATACTCGACCGAGTTGTGATAAGAAATGGTCAAGCAATTTCGGTGAAAGCAATGCCGCTATCCGTAACGTTTGATCATCGCGCTTGTACTGGTGGTGAAGCTGCAAGGTTTACGAAAGTACTTGCAGAGCACCTGCAACGTCCGAGCGAAAAGTAACTTATTAAAATCAAATGATAAAGGCTTCCAATTTGGAAGCCTTTTGTTTTAGGGAACAAGACTATATCTACAGCCTCTCTAACAGCTCAGGCATTACCACAAACAAATCGCCGACCAATCCATAATCTGCAATGTCAAAAATAGGCGCATCAGGATCGCTATTAATTGCAACAATCACCTTGGAATCTTTCATTCCCGCCAAATGCTGGATCGCTCCAGAAATTCCGACGGCAATGTATAACTCCGGTGCAACAATTTTGCCGGTTTGCCCGACTTGATGGTCATTAGACACATAGCCCGCATCGACCGCCGCTCGTGACGCCCCTACCGCTCCACCTAGCTTGTCCGCCAATTGTTCTACTAAAACAAACTTCTCTTTACTCCCGAATGCACGCCCCCCCGACACCACTACTCTAGCCGCTGGCAATTCTGGTCGCTCACTTTCTGGCGTTTGTTGCGAAACAAACTCACTAAGTTTATTGATAATCACCGTGTCGACTTGAGTAAGCTTAGGGACAACTGGCGTGTCAGATAGCTCTGCGGCATCAAAAGCCGTACTTCTTATGGTCATCACTTTATAGAGATCATTCGACGTGACTCTCGCCAATGCATTTCCAGCATAAATTGGACGAATCACCGTATCGATAGACTCGATTGTCATCACGTCAGAAAGTTGACCAACATTAAGCAACGCCGCCACACGAGGCATCACATTCTTACCAAATGTACTGGCAGGAGAAAGAATGTGTGAGTAGTTTTTGGCTACTTGTGAGATCAAAGGTGCGATATTTTCCGCTAAGCCATGTTCATATCCCTTCGCATCAACCCAGATAATTTCTGCAACACCCTGAACGCAATTCAACTCATCCGAAACTGATTGGCACTGATAACCAATAAGCAACACAGAAACAGGAAGCGATTTATCATCATCCTTAATCTCAAATGCCGCTTTAATTGCACACAGCGTCCCTACAGCCAACGATTGGTTGTCATGCTCTGCGAGCACAAGTGTTGCTAATGGTCGGTCTTCCATGGTCATGCCTCATATAACACGTCAGATCCATTACTTGAGCTTAGTCCACTTCACGTTAACGTCAACTGAGCTATAGTTTTCTGTATAGAAACCAAAACCTGTCACGCAGATGACGATAATAGAAAGGAAGCATAAAGATGGAACGAGAATGCATGGAGTTTGATGTCGTGATCGTGGGGGCCGGACCTGCGGGCTTAAGCGCAGCTTGTCGACTAGCTCAACTCAACCAAGACAGTGAAGATGACGCACTTTCAATTTGCGTTGTAGAAAAAGGCTCAGAAGTGGGTGCACATATTTTATCTGGCGCTGTTTTTGAAACTAGTGCCTTGGATGAGCTTTTCCCCAATTGGAAAGAAATGGACGCCCCGCTAGCAGCCTCAGTTCAACGAGATGATTTCCTTTATCTTACTACTAAACAAAACCATATTCGCGTTCCCCACTTCCTTACACCGCGTCCAATGATAAATGGCGAGAATAATTACGTAATTAGCCTTGCCAACCTTTGCCGTTGGCTCGCTAACCAAGCAGAAAATCTTGGGGTGGAAGTTTTTCCGGGCTTTGCCGCTGCAAGCATCAATTATGATCAGACTGGCGCAGTGACAGGCATTAACACGAGCGATATGGGACTAGATAAGAACGGCCAGGCCAAACCTAACTTTGAACCAGGTATCGAGCTAAGGGCAAAATACACCCTTTTTGCTGAAGGTTGTCGCGGACATCTGGGTAAAGAACTTATTCAAAGGTTCGACCTAGACGCAGGAAAGCAACCACAGCACTACGCGCTTGGCCTAAAAGAGATATGGGAGTTACCCACTGACAGTAAGGATGTATCTGGCAGTGTTATCCACTCCGCTGGCTGGCCCTTGAGTGAAACAAATACCACAGGCGGCGGTTTTCTCTATCACATGGAGAACAACCAAATCGCCGTGGGGCTTATTGTCGACTTGAATTACAGCAATCCTTACTTGAGTCCGTTTGACGAATTTCAACGCTTTAAACACCATCCTGCTATTGAACCACATTTGAAAGGTGCTCAGCGCATCGCTTACGGCGCAAGAGCCATTGCGAAAGGTGGACTTTCCTCTCTGCCGAGACAGCAATTCCCTGGCGGTTTATTGATTGGTTGTGATGCGGGGACTTTGAACGTTGCTAAAATTAAAGGCAGCCACACAGCAATGAAATCCGGAATCATTGCAGCAGAAGCGGTACATACGGCCCGACAAACTGGAGCTTCTGAGCCAGACTACCAGTCGTTGTTCGAATCATCATGGTTGTATGACGAACTCGCTGAAACGCGTAACTTTGGTGCGAACATTCATAAGTTTGGCAGCATACTGGGCGGTGCTCTTTCGACTTTTGAACACAACCTGTGGCAACCACTGGTTAAGAGGCCGTTACCTTGGTCTATCAAGGACTATTCGCACGATCATGAGCAGTTAAAACCTAAACAAGAGTGCCACCCAATTGCATACCCAAAACCAGATGGTGAAATCAGTTTTGATAAGCCTTCGTCGGTATTTTTGTCGGGAACACAGCACGAAGAGAATCAACCTTGTCACCTTGTTCTGACTTACCCTCACATTCCAATTGATGTGAATTTAGGCATGTATGACGAACCAAGTCAGCGCTATTGCCCCGCAGGGGTTTACGAAGTGGTGGAAGTGAACAATATGTTGAAGTTTCAGATAAATGCCGCCAACTGTGTGCATTGCAAAACCTGTGACATCAAAGATCCTTCGCAAAACATCACGTGGAAAGCACCAGAAGGTGGCGGCGGACCAAGCTATCAAAACATGTAGATACGTTAGTATGTTGACGATCTAACAAATGGATAAACAAACCGATTGGCAGAGCCTCATTACTCCTGCCAATCGACAAAATGATCAAGCAAGAAGTCGATAGCCAATCGCGCTCGTAGTGGTAGAAAGTGACGATTCTGATAAACAATCCAGCTGCTGTTGCCGCTTCCCCAATACGGCTCTAGTATTGGCACCAAACGACCAGACGAAATAGCATCGTTGAAACTACTCTTCGGTAAGTACGCCACACCTAATCCTTCTGCACAGGCTTGCAAGACCGTGTGTGCGTTATTGCTCTTCCATCTGCCCTGCACTTTTACGCCATCTAAAGGCTTGCCGTCTTTTTCAAACAACCAAACGTCCTTATTGGCAATAATGCAGCTATGACGCTTGAGTTGCTCTGGGTGCGTTGGTAAACCATGTTCATCGAGATAACGCTGACTGGCTGCCGCTGCCATGGGACGATCCACCAGCTTTCTCGCAACCAAGCCTGAATCACTCAACCTGCCGTAACGAATGGCAAAATCGAAACCATCTTCAATAAAGTTGACCATGCTGGTGTTGAAGTTAATTTCAACCGTGAGATTAGGATGTTGCTTGGCAAACGCCATCAAGGCAGGCGCTACATGGTTCTCAGAAAACGCACCAGCGGCACTCACGCGTAACGTACCACTCAACTGAGTTTGCTGCGTGGTGAGCTGTTCATTGGCTTGCTGAAGCCCAATCACCAATTCTTTACACTGCTGATAATACGCTTGCCCCGCTTCCGTTAGACTCACCATTCTTGTCGAACGGGCTAACAAAGCGACACCTAATCGCTCTTCTAATCTTGTGACTTGGCGACTGACATGACTGGTACTGCAACCTAACTGTTTTGCCGCTGCAGAAAACCCTAAGCTCTCAGCAACCGTAACAAACTCATTGATGCCTTCAAAACTGTCCATACTTACCTTTGCTATATAGCAATAATGTTTTGCCAATTAATCATATTATCACTTATTTGTTTAGCAATTAGTATGAAGGTGTTCAACAAATACACGTAAGCCAAAAAGGAAACCATCATGAAGAAAGTACTCATCATTGTGACGAACCATGCGACTCTTGGTGAAACTGACCAAGCAAACGGAACTTACGCGCCAGAGCTCACTCATGCCCTTAGCGAGCTACTAGGTGCAGGCTTCGATTACGACATTGCCTCTATCAAAGGTGGACAAGCACCACTGTACGGAACCGACATCGAAGGCGACGCAGTGAACGAGAAAATTTTGGCGGATGATGATTTCCAGAACCGCATCAACAACACGATTCCAGTGTCACAAATCAACGGTGACAACTACGATGCGATCTTCTATCCGGGTGGTTTTGGTCTTCTTTCAGACCTAGCGAGCAACGAAGATTTTGCCAAGATTTCTGCAAAACACTATGAAGATGGCGGTATTGTGGCTGCAGTTTGTCATGGTCCGGGCGCTCTTCTACCTATCACGCTTAGCAATGGCGAAAAGCTACTTTCGTCTAAATCAGTAACAGGCTTCACTCGTGAAGAAGAGATCGACTTCGGCACCATCAACGATATCCCATTCCTATTGGAAGAATCTCTTGCACGCAGCGCAGCGCGCTACTCTAAAGTGCAACCATGGCAAGAGTTTGTAATTGTGGATGATCGTGTCATCACAGGTCAAAACCCAACGAGCGCACACGGCGTAGGCAGAGCGATTGTTGAACACCTAGCTTAAACGCGCCGGAAACTACAACTATCCCAGAAGAGGAAAGCGTGCTTTGTCATGCTTTCCCTTGCTACAGGCGATCGCAATATGCGCTTATACTTCTACCCCTGCTTCATCTTCTTCTACGATATCCGTTTCTTGGTTCGCCTCTTCCAACCATTGCTGTAAAGATTCACTTGCTAGCACCTTTTGTTGGTAAGCTTTGGCACCTTCCGATAACTCGATGCCATAAGTTTGGAAACGCAATGCCACAGGTGCATACATAGCATCCGCTATCGACCATTCTCCAAATAGCCAACCGTTTGGATGCAGTTCTGCTTGCTCTGCCCAAATGGCGTCAATACGAGCAATATCTTTAAGCGCACCCTTCGTTAAGTCGACTTTTCTGTGTGCGCGGATGTTCATTGGGAGTTCGTTTCTTAAATCAAAGAAACCCGAATGCATTTCTGATGCAATGGCGCGTGCTTTAGCTCGTTCTGCGGAGTTGCTTGGCCAAGCTTTACCTTGTAAGTATTGCTCGTTAACGTATTCCAAAATCGCTAATGAATCCCACACGGTTGCGTCACCATCCACCAAGGTAGGTACTTTCGCGGTTGGTGTAATACCTTCCAAGGTCTTATAAAAATCTTCTGTGAATAATTTGAGCTTGGTGACTTCGACATCTAGTTTGAATTGAGAAAAGATCAACCATGCGCGCAGTGACCAGCTTGAGTAGTTTTGGTTAGCAATAAACAGTTTCATGACGCCTCCATGCGGTTTGTGTTTTGAGTACCCATTCACAATATCTGATTGTATTTAAGGGCACTAACGGATAGTTTTGATGGAACACTTCAACAAAAACGATGGATGAGTTTTAGATATGGATATCGATGCGTTGCGCAGCTTTCTTGCTTTTGTCGAAACGGGCAGTTTCACTCGTGCAGCCAAGCAGATCAATCGCACCCAATCCGCGTTCAGTGCACAAATGCGTAAGCTAGAAGACGAACTCAGCGTCAGCTTGTTTGAAAAAGAAGGCCGTAACCTCGTATTGAGTGAAGCGGGACTGGCACTGCGCTCTCACGCCGAGCAATTGGTCAGCTTGCACAATCAAGCACTGAAACAAGTGAGGCGCTATGAAAACAAGCGCCCTCTTCGCTTAGGTTGCCCAGAGGATTACAACGACAATATCTTGCCTAAAGTCATCCGCGTATTACAGCAATCTGAGCCCACATGTTCGATTCAAGTCTTTAGTGAGCCAAGCATCACCTTGAGAGAAAAACTCGATGAAGGAAAGCTAGACGCCGCTATTGTGACAAGAGCACCGGACAGTGAGGAAGGTTACTGGCTAGCAAGCGACAAAGGCGTGTGGATTGCTCATCCTGATTTTGACATTGAGAACGCCCAACCTCTCCCTCTCGCCCTATTCCAAACCGACTGTAAATACCATGCGGCAGCAGTAGACGGATTAACCAAACGTGGCACTCCTTATCAACTACTGGCATGTTGCAATACGGCTTCTGCACAACGAGCAATTGTACGTTCAGGCATGGTTATCGGTGCGATGGGCAGTGTTAGCGTTAGCGAGGATCTTAAGATCTTAGGCGATATGCCATCGCTGCCTTCCGTGGATATCGTTTTGGTCACGGGCGTCGAGCCTCATCCGATACTGGATAAAGAATGCTTGGCGCAATTGGTTAAGTTAATGGCTTAACTGAATTCGCTAACCAATCACAAAGTTGAATTCGCCCGTTAATCGCCCGTCGATTCGTATGGTTTCAAACTGTAGATAATCACGGGCTTTGCCACCCCACCATTCATCACCAGTATTGCCTTTTAAGTACAACTGAGTGGTCAGAAGCTCTTGGTTATCCCGCCACAACTTAACGTGAATGTGCGGAGGACGAGAGGCATAAGGCACAGGATACAAAGTCTGGAATAAGTAGCGACCATCCGATTGAGTTTCGAATGCGCCAAAGCCTGCAAAGTGAGCATCAAACTTATCATTATTTGGCTGCTTAGGATGATCGTAAATCCCCTGCCCATCGCATTGCCAGGTTTCTACTTTGATGCCTGAGACAGGGTTTCCCGATGTATCTACTACTCTGCCTTGCAACACGATAGGTTCACCGACCAAGCCTTCTGATTGCAGAATCAAGTTTTGACGAAGAGGAATATCCACTACTGGATAAAATGGCCCTTCAGTTTGTGCTGGCGTTGGCCGCATTGGTGTTTTCGCTTTTAAAGAGGGGGCGAACAACAATGTCCACAGCGCTAAAAAGTGTCTTCTTTCCATGGTGCCACCAATACAATTGCGTTGAATTAAGTTTGGGGGAACTTAAGGAATTTGCCATGACGAATATAAAAAATGCCCCTGCAAGAGAGCCATTCGCAGAGGCACTGTGGAACTAAATGATGAGTGTTGATTGAAGGATTATGCGGCTTCGAACGCCAATGCTTTCTTCTCTACCTGACGGAAAATGAGAGTTAGCACACCATTTACCGTTAAATAAAATGCGCCTGCAATACCAAATACCGTCAACGTATCGTAGGTTTGTGCGTTAATGCGCTGCGCATAACCCATCAGATCCATGATCGTAATCGTGCTTGCTAGTGACGTGCCTTTGAAGACCAAAATCACTTCGTTCGAGTAAGCAGGAACAGCACGACGAATAGCGTATGGTAGCAGCACTTTTAGCGTTGCGGTTTTGTTCATACCCAGAGCACGACACGCTTGCCATTGACCGGAAGGAATCGCGTTAAACGCTCCTTTGAACAACTGAGTGCTGTATGCAGCGGTATTCAACGCTAACGCCAACATCGCACAGAACCAAGGTTGGCTTAACCATGTCCAGAATACACTTTCTCTTACTGCGTCAAACTGACCAGGACCGTAGTACACCAAAAAGATCTGTACCAACAAAGGCGTACCAGTGAACAAGGTGATGATGCCACGACTTACCCAATGCAAACCCGGAGTACGCAGGATCAGAGTCAGCGTCATCATCAAAGCTAAAAGACAGCCCACAACCAAGGAAGCGGCGGTCAATTGAAGGCTAGTGCTTAAGCCATCCAGCATTTGCCAAACGTGTTGTTCGTTCATGCGGTGGCCTCCTGTCCCATGCTCATACCTTGAATTGAGAACTTCTTATCAATCAGTTTGACGGCACGTTGTGTAATCAAAGTAATGCCTAAGTAAATCGCCGCAGCGGTCGCGTACCATGTAAACGCTTCATGCGTCGCTGCAGATGTTAGCTGCGCTTGCTTCAACAAATCCGTTACGCCAATCAGTGATACAAGCGCGGTGTCTTTCAGCAGAACCAACCATTGGTTAGTTAAACCTGGTAGTGCGTGTCTTACTGCTTGTGGTAAAACAATGCGAACGAAAGCGTGTGCTTGACTGATGCCGAGTGCACTTGCTGCTTCTCTCTGCCCTCTTCCAACGGCTTTTAATGCGCCACGTAGAGTTTGAGAAGCGTAGGAAGCGAAGATCAATGACAACGCCACCACGCCAGACAAGAACGGGCTAACTTCAATAAAGTCGCCGGTGATTAAAAACAGAACCTGCGTCGAACCAAAATAGATGAACAACACGACAAGGATTTCTGGCAAGCCACGTACAATCGTCACAAACGCCGTCATTGGCCATTTAACGAAAACGCGGCGAGACATTTCACCACTGGCGAATACCACTGCCAGAATCAAACCGACTAAGAGGCTTGTGAAGGCTAGCTGGACAGTCATCCAACTAGCTTGAACAAGCGATAAAGAGTAACCCGTTAGTGCCATATTACTTACCGAAGTATTTGTTGTAGATTACGTCGTATTCGCCGTTTGCTTTCACTGTTTTCAGTGCTGTGTTCAGCTTGTTCACTAGCTCGTCGTTACCTTTATTTACTGCGATACCGAAACCGTTACCGAAGTATTTAGGGTTAGTGATGTGCTCACCCACGTAAGCTAGGTTGTCTTCTTTCTTGAACCATTCTGCTACGACTGCTGTGTCACCGAATACAGAATCAATACGGCCATTTTTCATATCGATGAACGCGTCTTGGTAGCTTGAGTAAGGAACCGCGGTTACGCCCGGCATTTGCTCAATCAGGTAGCTTTGGTGTGTTGAGCCGTTTTGAACACCAACACGCTTACCTTCTAGTGCTTTTTGATCAGCCACTTTTTCTTTGATAGAAACAAACGCTGCTGAGTTGTCATAGTATGCATTCGTGAAATTCACTTGCTCCAAACGCGCCTCAGTAATGTCCATTGCAGAGATTGCCGCATCGTAGCGCTTGAATTTTAATGCTGGGATCAGGCTGTCAAAAGATTGGTTGTGGAAGGTGCATTTTGCTTCGATTTCTTTACATAGTGCATTCGCCAGATCCACATCAAAACCTTGGATTTGGTTGTTTTCATCCATGTATTCGAATGGGGCGTACGTCGCTTCCATCGCAAATTTGATCTCTTCTTGTGCTGCTGCGTTCGCTGAGACAAGTCCGATTAGTGAAGCTAGTAGAATCTTTTTCATTGCAATACTCCGTGTGTACTTAGTGGGCTGACACTCGCAATGACAGCCGAGCTTATCTGTTAAATAGACTGAACTTTAAAAACGTGATTTAGTGATTTAAGTAGTCAGCAAACTGGGCGGTTTGCGGGTTAGAAAACGAATCATTTGTGCCGTGCTCAACGATGTGTCCTTTTTCTAAATACAGTACGTGACTAGCGATTTTCTTGGCGAAATCCACTTCGTGCGTCACAACTACTTGTGTAATTCCGGTTTCGCTTAAATTTTTAATAATCTTAACGACTTGGTTAGTAATTTCCGGATCAAGCGCAGCGGTCGGTTCATCAAAAAGCAAGACTTCCGGTTTCATCATCAATGCACGAGCAATCGCCACACGTTGTTGCTGACCACCAGAAAGTTGCATCGGCCATGCATCCGCTTTGTCTGCCAAATGCAGCGTCGCGAGAATTTGCATTGCCTGCTTCTTCGCTTCTTCTTTATCCATGCCAGCGACTTTTACCGGAGCCTCAATCAGGTTCTCCATCACTGTCATATGCGGCCATAGGTTGTACTGTTGGAACACCATGCCCACTTTACGACGAAGCGCTAAACCTTGCTTCTCTTTGATTTCAGTTGAAAAGTCGAATGCGTCATTAGCGATGTTTAACTGGCCGTTATCCGCTCCTTCAAGAAGGTTAAGAACACGTAGTAGAGAGCTCTTCCCTGCACCACTCGGACCGAGTAACACCAGTGTTTCCCCGCTTTCACACTTAAAGCTGACATCGTGAAGCACTTGTGTCTCACCGTAGGATTTATTGATTCCGCTTACCTGAATAGTCATGCTGACATACCGCATTAATTGTCACTTGGTATTTATATTACTCAACTGGACTTTTTATGCAATAAAAATGTATAAAAATTTAATTTGTTAATTTTTTGTATGATCAGCTACCACCAAGACAGAGTATCTGACTGGTTTGAAGAGTTAGTTTTAACTGAATTTGTTGAAGAAAAATCCAACAACATGGTGACGACCGAAACAAGGTTAAAATGGTGGTTATTTTTGTGCTGACGTGTAGAGGAAGTTTTGAGTCTATGAGGATGATCTATTCCAAGTACACCTTCTCATTTTTGCCGGGCTTCCCCCCTCGATTTCCGGTAAAGCCTTTTATCGGCGGGTTCCTGATTAGGACTTTGTGAATGGACTATAATTTCTCTTTGTATTCTAGCCCTTAATTCGAGTCATCTAAGTATGAGTGAGATAACCCCATGTTGAAGTCGCATTGTTTTTCTCTCATTGCACTTGCTTCTCTGAGCTTACTTTCTATACCCAGCGTTTGGAGTAGAACATCAATCGTGTTACCTGGATTGCATGAACAGGGTATTGATCTTCAAGATAAGCCTATATCTGCTGCCGCTGCACTTGAATGGGAGTTGGATAATGCCGATATCGTGTTTGGAGCTTACAAAGATAAGAGTGATAACGAGCGTGTAAAAGCGCTTGGTTACATGTACAACCAAAAGCTGGAACTTAACTCAGGTTGGCTGGAAAACGATATACGTAACCAAGCAGAACTGAATGGAATTGACTACGAAGATTTCTTTCTCCACTTTTCTGAAGACACTATCCTAGCTGAAGTCGACTCAAGCCATGGTGAAAATACCTTACTCAATCGAAAACCGATGATCGTTGGCTATACCGCCAGCGCTGACCACGCCGGCTTTTGGCTATATCAACCACCGCCATGGGATGCTGATGTATTTGGCCAGGCGAATAATGGTGGAGCCCTCTATGTCTATCACTCAGAGAAGTTCGACCGCTTAGCCTTTACGTTCTCTCAGTTTGCTCAAGGCGGCAGCTTCACGATTGAATACCCTTCTGCTATCGACTCGTTTGGTCGGGTAACAGAATGGAAACGCTTCGCGATTAAAAAAGACAAAACTGAGAACATGACTAAAAACCAAACAGTAAACTGGTCTGTTCCTTCGGATTGGGTTCGCGCTACAACGCATGATGGTAGCGGAAAAACTTATGGTGGCGGTCAGTACTTTGGCTCCACCTTTTTACGCGACGGCGGCCGCCTTTACGTTGCGAAAATTACTTGGCATGACGACAACATAGAAAACCGCCCACGTCTCGAAAACATTCAACTCAAAGATAGCTTCCCTGCCGTCAATGTCTCAGGAGCACCAACGGAGACACCTGAAGGTCAAACCATTCAACGCTGGCGTAAAATTCGTGGCTTTGACAAATCTGCAGATCGAAACCAAGACAATTATCTTTCTTGGAATGAATACAAAAACCGTTCGAATAAGAATGCAACGGCACGATTTCGTTGGGAGTCACGGGTTATTCCATTTGGTCGTATGTGGAATCAAACTTCTTCATGGGCATTGACCAATCTCGGTAATCCCGTTTTTACCAATACAATGCGCCACTATTACCAAGCTGAATGGGCGAAAGAAGGTTTAAATGGTGCGTACAACGACGACACGAATAAGTTACTCGGAGAAAATCAGTTCTACGTTTATTCCGGTGGTACGGTGGATGAGCTTGGTTTGGTGGCGGGTAGCCAAGCTGCTGACGATGCGTACAAAGCGCAATTCTCGGCGTTCTTGAATAAACTGGCAACGCTGGATGAAGATGCGTTAATTGGCCTCAACATAGGTACGGCAAACTTATTCGGTCGTAATGGGCAAAACCACTTGGTTAACGCTGGCTCCTTGTACTTGCGCGAGCACTACCTTTTCCCTTCTACCGGCTTTAGTGGCTATGCTGGGTTAGCTAAGTTTTGGGATAACTCTGCACTCGCCAAAGCTGGCCAGAAAGTGATTTATCAAGCGACAACGCGTTATGGTCGCGTTCAATACTTTGGCAACACAGAAGACAATTGGAAACAGGACCAATACTCTGCACTAGCGGTGTTCTACTTAAACTATCACCCTGAGCGCAGTTACTTTAATCAGTGGAACAATGGCTATTTATATGGAAGTAATAACACAACAGGTGACAATTTCTGGAAGGCAGGCGTACCAAAGAATATTGCTTATCAACCTAGCACCTTGCTTGCCGTTGATTTGGGAGAGCCTGCCAATCAAATACCAGAGGGGTATCAGGCGACTCCGGTAATGATGTCCACCAGCACGCCCTATCCTGCCGATTACACGGTGATTGGAGATGCTTCTATGAGCAAAGTGGCTCACCCTGACTTGCCTAATGGCGCTATCGATTTGTTACCAACCCATACGTACTTTGCGTATCACTCAGACGATACGGTAGTGATGCATGGCCCTACAGAGATGGTGTTAGCCCGCGAATTCACCAAAGGCCGAGTGCTGTATCGGACTGATTTCTTTGGCAAAAATATCGATTACTTCTCCTCACCGAAGATAACTATCGCACTTCCAGAGCCTATGCGACCTGTAGATCAAGACGGTAACATCGGCGACTATGTTTCTCATATTGAGATTGGCGGCTACGAAGGAGTGTTCTTGCTGTATTAACTCCCTTTCAACACGCCTCACCAAACGCTTCATAAATCGCCGTTTTTATGCTTAACGTCACTGAAAAAAACTTGTTCACTGAATCTTTATAAACCGATGTATATACTGAAGTAAATGACAACGACAAGGAAATTCAGTCACATGAAGACGACACCTTCAATGCTCTCTGTTCTGCTGCTATCAGCATTATCTACTCATGCAAATGCGGACGAATGCGGAAAAATAACCATCGCAGACATGAATTGGAATTCGGCCAGCTTAATGGCGCACATCGACCAATTTGTCTTAAATGAAGGCTACCAGTGCGATGCGGAATTGATCCCTGGTGATAGCGTTCCTACAGGCACCTCTATGATTGAAAAGGGACAGCCTGACGTTGCGCCAGAGTTATGGACAAACGGTATTAAAGAAGCACTTGATAAAGGGATTGCGGATAAACGCTTGCGCATCGCTAGTGAATCGCTTGTCAATGGTGGTGAAGAAGGGTTTTGGGTTCCCGCCTATCTGGTAAAACAGTATCCAGAACTCGCGACGATAGAAGGCGTCATCAAGCACGCCAAACTATTTGAACACCCAGAGGATGATGACAAGTTCGCGTTTTATAGCTGCCCTGCTGGTTGGACATGCCAAATCACCTCCGGTCACTTGTTTAATGCATTAGGGTTAAGTGAGCACGGCTTTGAGATGGTTGACCCAGGATCTGGCGCAGCATTAGCTGGCACCATCGCCAAAGCCTATGATCGCAAAATGCCTTGGTTTGGTTACTACTGGTCACCGACCCCCGTATTGGGCAAGTATGATATGGTCAAAGTGGATTTTGGTAGCGGAACAGATTTAGAAGAGTATCGCAACTGTACCACTCAGCCTGATTGCGCTTCACCAAAAGTAACAATGTACCCACCTTCTCCAGTTCGCACAGTAACAACTGAGGCGTTTGCGAGCAAAGAACCCCAAGCATTCGCGTACTTGCAGAAACGCGGATTTACCAACGAGCAAATGAGTGAAATGCTGGCCTGGATGGAAGATAACTACGCGGACGGTGAAGAAGCGATGTTTTACTTCTTTAATACCTACCCTGACTTGTGGAAAGGCTGGGTATCTGAAGACGTCGCGGTGAGAATCGAAAAAGCGCTTTGATGATTAATACTTAAAGTGCCACAAATCATTTAACCTCCCATACCGTTTGAATAAACGGCATGGGAGACTCGTCAACGACTCGTTAATACATGGTGTGACCATTCAATGTTTCTTTAGGAATCTCTTGCAGAGCGTCCCAATGTTCGACGATCTTCCCATTGTGATCAAAACGAAAGAAATCCATTGTCACGTATTCAATATCATTAGGCCATGTTTGGTGAGTGTGTAGTGCCACCAAGTTCCCTTCAGCAATGGCTCGCACAAACGTAATGTCTTTATTGGGATACTCATTTTGCATCCGCTCAAAATACTCGATAAAAGCCTCGGGGCCATTTCCAACTAATGGATTGTGCTGAATGTACTCATCGCCAACATAGTCTTCAACCGCTTTTCTTGGATTACCTCGATAGGCGGTTTCGTAAAACGCAATGGCATTTCTTTTATTCTCTTGCAGATCCATTTTTCTTACCTGTGTTGCTCCATCTTGCGGATAACGGTAATCATAGTCTTTGAACTTCAGAAGTGACCAAACTTCGCGCACAAAAAAGGCCGCTAAAGAGCAGCCTTCATCACTTCTACTTGGAATCATCGCCTTTCATCGCTTAAACCACACCGCCAGCACCGAGCATAGAACGCTCACTGTTCTCCACCAGCAACGCGGTTGCGGTTTGTTTCAGTGTTTCCCATTCTTGGTCTTCGACAAAGATACCATTTTGCCAAGAAGCTTGTTGCGTGCGGCTTAACTCATCACCTTCAATGTGAATGGTATACCCTTGTGCACTTTTCTCGATATCGAAATCGTTCACGGAGAGCTCGATAACCATACTATGCAAATCCGTATCATGCCCATCAAACTGATCCGAGAAAAAGACTTCTGGCGCGATTCGTCCACGGTTTAACACATAAAGCGTTCGCTTGGGACTAGAGCCATTGACCCATTGTGCACGGCACGCAATGCCTTTTGCAGAGAGCTTCAACAACTCACTAAAACCTAGCCAACGGTTATGGCACTGCGTCAACGTGATAGTAATCGACTTACGGTTAATCATTTTCTCAAGTGCGAAATCCAACACAGCGGGTAAATGACACGCTACACTCCCGTTGTGCAGTTCTACCTCTATGTTTGACGGCGTACTGTTGGTCACCGATACGGCGCAGTCTGAATCTAACCCAAGAAACAGACTGGCGTTATTAAAATGACGAACTCCATGTAAGCCAACCATTTGCAAGTCCGCCACCATGTTCGCAATGACATCCGCCTCACCACAGTGACGGCGCATGCCAAGAAATGCCTTATTAACCGCGGCCACCAATTCGTTGTGAGAGACGATCATAATGCAAATCCTCCACTGATTTTTTGATTATCACTTTGCGCAATTTCGTCACGTGGCGGCATGCTAGGGAAAATCCATGTGTCTGCCAGTTTAGGATCGTGAATTTCATCTAACAACGGCGCACCTTGGAAGAAAGTTACTCGAACCCAACGATCCGAGCGCGGATCAAACTTAGTCGCGCCAAAGATCGCCAATTTACAGCGCAGTAAGTGCATTGGTAACGCATCTTTACGCAGCACATTCATTTGAATATCCCCCATCGCACGGTTGCCTAGCGTCCATACGCGACGTGTGATCGAACGATAAGCCGGTTTTTGCAATAGAAACTCTGCTACGGACATTTCTACATCACAGTCAAGCAAGGCCTGGTACAAGCGATTCACTTGTCTGCCGATATCAAGCGGCAGTTCTTTTTCTTCTCCAGCCTCTTCCCCGCGAACACCAAGCCTTGGCTCTTCTTTATCTTGTGAGCGATACCAGAACCAGTAGTTGTTCTCGGCTAGTGAGTAATCCGCATCAATCGCCCAGCGGTACTTGCTTTGCAACACTTCCAGTAAATCTTGGATCTTTTTCCCGCCCGGAATAGATAACGTTTCATCCGTATTCATTTGGCTAGCAAATTCATCCACTAAAGATGGGTAGAGTTCGATCAAGCAAGAGGTGAGGATTTCTTGGGCTTCCACACTCATTGTTTTCTTATGCTCGACCAAACTCGCCCAATTCGGATGTGATGCCATTAACGTTGTTAGCTCTGATAGCAGTTGTTTGATGTCTGATATCGCTTGATGATTGAGCCTGTCTTGATGTTCATTGATGGTGATGACTTGCTCTAAATGACGCTGTGCTTTTTGTAGTAATCCTTGCAAAGGAGCATGGAATGAAGCTTCACATGGCATCGCAAAGACTCGCGCTACCGCACGTTCGCGAGAGGTCATCCATTGGTCAACGATGCACGGGTGATTAATCAAGTATGGAGCCATGCCTAAGCCAGTCGCATTGCCGACACCAAGGTAGCGCTGCAAGCCACGATGCAAAGCCACCGCGTTGTCGCCACCTTGTTGAAGTGCCAGATAGTGCACCCAATCTAGGCTGAATTCACGCAACATATATACGGCACACATTTGCGCACTAAAAGACTGGCTGAAATCTGAGTTGTTCTCTAACAGTTTGAAATCGGCGATACCAAACTTTCCGTTACCATAAACTGCTGTGGTACGCAGGATATAACCCACTTCCGCTAACTCTTTCGGCTCAGGCTGCTCGCCTTGAGAAAGCGCGCTAACAATGTGCTCAAACACGCGCACACTTTTATTTGCGCGAGCAAGAACAAGTACGTTGTTTGGATTACGTCCCGCTTCTTGCAGCGGTACATTTTCTCGCAATCTTTCCAACAAAGTAACATCAACATCGCCTTGAACCAGTGCAAATGTGACGTCCCACTTTTCAGCAATTACGCGATCATTACGCTCGTCGTCGGCAATTTCATCACAGAATACCACCAAATGATAAACGTGCTCTGGCGTGGTCAATTTGTAAATCACATGACCATAACCACGAGGACAAAGCTGCCACTCATGCTTGGTTACTTGCCAGTTTTGGCTTGCCATATTACGAATCAGACTGCGAACAAAGCTGATTCGGTTTTGGTGCATTGCGCCAAGCCTTTCGGCTGCCATGACAATCGCTGCATCGCGCATAGTTGCTTCCGTATAAGTAGAACGATGTGCATCCATTTTGCTCACCACCTATTTGTTATTGTAAGAATACTAGGGTTTGTGCGGATGCAGGAGGAAAACACCCGCACAAGCTCCACGTTGTTTGAATTGGATAATTGTTATAGCCCTTGCTCTTTCGCCATTTTGATTGCAATTTGTGGCGCATTCCAAAGTGACGGTAACAGAATCAACGAAACCGGAACCGCGGTAATAACAATGAAAGATTGCAGAGCAGAGATGCCGCCAGAGCCAAGGGAAATTAGGATCAATGCCGTCACACCCATCATTACTCCCCAGAAGGTACGGATGATCGCATTCGGCTCCGTTTCACCACTGATCACGACACTGATTGTGTAGGTCATTGAGTCGCCCGTCGTGACGATGAAGATCGTGGTTAAAATCAGAAATAGAATTGAAGTCAGCATTGGCATTGGTAGTTGCTGAGTCACTGCAAGCAAAGCACCTGGCAAGTTAAAGCCCTCAAACGCCGCACTCACGCTACCCGGTTCAGCAATTTCAAACGCAAGGCCTGAGCCGCCCACAATCGTGAACCAAAAACAGGTGGTTAACGGAGCCACAATACTGATGGTGGAAATAACTTGGCGAATAGTTCGACCACGGGAAATACGCGCAATAAAGATTGCCATCATCGGACCATAACCCAGGAACCAGCCCCAGAAAAATACTGTCCACCAACTTAGCCAACCTTCGTCACCGCGATAGGTCGCCATTGGGATAAAGTTATCCAACATGCTTCCTACACCTTGAATGTATCCGTTAAAGATAAAATTTGTCGGACCAAAAAACAGGATGTAAACCATCAATGCCATTGCCAGAATCACATTGTAACGACTAAGCAGTTGCATGCCTCGGCTTAATCCACTGAGTGCTGACAAGGTGTAAAGCGCAATCGCAAACAAGATGATGATAAGCTGAGTGGTAAAGCCATCAGGAATATCAAACAGCGCATTTAACGCGTAGCTAACCTGCAAGCCTAAAAACCCAATTGGTCCGATGGTGCCCGCGGCTACCGCGATAATGCAGCACGCGTCAATCAATGCACCGAGTTGGCCTTTAAGTGCTCGTTCGCCCAAAACTGGGTAAAGCAAAATACGGGGTTTTAGTGGTAAACCTTTGTCGTAATGCAGGTGCATCACCACGATGGAAGTTAAGCTACCTACAATCGCCCAAGCCAGAAAGCCCCAGTGCATAAAGGATTGCGACAACGCATTCACCGCACCTTGCTGCGGGTTATCTTGCGCGCCGTACAAAGGGGGTGGGCTAACGTAATGCGCGATAGGCTCAGCCGCGGCCCAGAAAACACCACCACCAGCCAATAAGGTACAGAAAATAATCGCCATCCAGCGGAAAGAATCCATTTCTGGTTTTGCAATCCCGCCCAACATCACCTTGCCTGTTCGCCCTGCAGCCAAGCCAAGACCAATAAGAAAAGTGAGAAGCAGCAGTAACTGCCAGTATGGACCAAACACCTGAACTGCCCAGCTAAAACCGGCGTTAACGATCGTAGATAACAGCTCGCCGTCATAAAGTGCAATAGCAACGAACAACGCGATGAAACCACCGCTATACCAAAAGGCCGGGTTATTCAGTCCTAATTTGTCCATCGTGTTTTCTGTTGTTGATGTGTTGTGTTTTACTTTTGACTTGCCCGATGACACGCTCATCGTGGAAGCTTTCATGCTATTGGTTAAATCAGACATACTCTGGCTCCAGAGGTTCTTTGCAGCAGCCAAAGACTGGCTACAAATGTGAGTTTTACGCCTACCGTATTGTTATTATGTGGGCAGGCGGTTCCTACTTTGGGGAATGCTATGAAATAGGCTCTAATCCTTCTTTAAGGAAGTTGAACCAGTTTTCACCCAATATTTTTCCAGCCTCAGATTCACTGAATCCGTGACCCATTAATCCGTTGTAGATGTTCTCCATCCCTGCGCTGCCGCAGAACCATGGCAGCGCATCTGGCCATCCCGAGTTACTTGCTGAACCTTCGCCGTAATCCATCGCTTTTGACCAACGCCCGTTGCGCATCCATTCCAATACTTGTTGCGGTTGGTTTAAGCACAGATCACTACCGATGCCTAAATGGTCGACGCCAAACATGTCTGCGGTTTTCGCAACCATCTGGCAGAAATCATCCAGCGTGCACTGGCTGCCATTTGGTAAATGGAACGGATATAAACTGAATCCAATCAAACCACCGCGCTCCGTCAGTGCTTTGATCACGGTGTTGGACTTGTTGCGCAGTGCGTCATGCGCAAACGTCGGGTTAGCATGGCTGATACAAATTGGACGCGAAGAGAGCTCGATAGCTTCCAACGTTGAACGCTCTGCGCTGTGGGACATATCAATGATCATCCCGACTCGGTTCATCTCTTCAATCGCTTGCTTACCAAAGCGAGTTACGCCGGAATCATTTTGTTCGTAACAACCTGTCGCCAGTAAGCTTTGGTTGTTGTAGGTCAGTTGCATGATCAGCAGACCTTGACGGCGCATCACTTCAATCAGGCCAATTTCATCATCGATTGGTGAGCAATTTTGCGCGCCGAAGAAGATGCCGACTTTGCCTTCTGCTTTGGCTTTTTCTACATCTGCCATTGAATAAATAGGCATGATGAGGTCTGCATTTTGCTCGAAGCGCAAGTTCCACTCAGCAAAACGCGTCAAGGTTTCGCGCGCAGTTTCGTGGTAGACGATGGTGGCATGAACGGCGGTAATGCCACTCGCCTTAAGCGTTTGGAAATACTCTCGATCCCAATTGCAGTACTGCAATCCGTCAATCACAATCCGTTGTTGGTACATAACCACTCCTTAAACAATTTCTTAGCCTTTTCGTGCGGGTAACTGACACCATCAGTTACCCTGCCGATCTTAGTAAGGACGCTGATAAGCGGTTTTCACTACGGTGTAGAACTCTTTGGCGTACTGACCTTGCTCACGAGGACCAAAGCTAGACTCTTTACGGCCACCAAATGGAACGTGATAATCTGTACCCGCAGTTGGCAAGTTAACCATGACGCAGCCCGTTTGGACTTGCTGTTTGAAGATCGCGCTATTACGCAAGCTTTGCGTGATAATGCCGCCTGTCAGGCCAAAGCGCGTATCGTTCGCGACTGCAATTGCCTCATCCAGATCAGAAACGCGAATCACGCTCGCCATTGGCGCAAAGACTTCTTCTTGGTTCACTTCCCAGCCATTCTGTGTATTTAAAAACAGAGTTGGTGACATGTAGTAACCGTCATGCTCTAGGCTCAGACGCTCACCACCGAAAGCCAGCTCCGCGCCTGCTTGGCGTGCGTTTTCGATCCACTCAAAGTTCGCATTCAGCTGGTTACCATCAACAACAGGGCCCATGAACACGCCCTCTTCTAGAGCGTGACCCACTTTAAGTTCGCTCATGCGTTTGATTAGCGCTTCAACATACGCGTCGTGAACTCCGTCCATAACGACAAGACGAGAAGACGCGGTGCACTTTTGACCTGCACCCGAGAATGAGCCTGCGATTGTTGCTTCGACAGCAATCTGAATGTCTGCATCATCTGCGACTACGAGCGCATTTTTGCTACCCATCTCTAGCTGACAACGCACAAAATTTGGTGCCGTTGCCGCTGCAACTTTACGGCCTGTGTCCACAGAACCAGTGAAGCTCACGCCGTTCACATCCTTCGAATTGATAAGGGTATTACCTACTTGCGAACCGCTACCCAAAACGAGGTTAAACGTGCCAGCAGGTAAACCTTGGCGATGGATAATCTCTGTCAGCGCAACGGCACTTGCTGGGGTTAGGTTGGCAGGCTTCCAGACGACGCTGTTGCCAAACGCAAGTGCTGGCGCGATTTTCCAAGCCGCTGTTGCTGTTGGGAAGTTCCAAGGAGAGATAATGGCGATAACGCCGACGGCTTCGCGAGTAACTTCAACGGAGACACCTGGACGGACGGAAGCAGCGCTATCGCCAATTTGACGCAGAACCTCAGCAGCAAAGTATTGGAAGAATTGGCCAGCACGGTATATCTCACCTCGACCTTCAGAAAATGGCTTGCCTTCTTCACGCGAAAGCAAGGTGCCCAATTCGTCACATCGTGCAATGAGCTCATCACCAATCGCTTGTAGCACTGCTTGCTTGCGCTCGATTGGTGTTTTTTCCCACTCTGGCTGCGCTGATTTAGCCGCTTGAATCGCTTGCTCTACTTGCGACACACTCGCTTGTGCGAAATCGCCAATGTTTTCGCTGATATCAGAAGGGTTAATATTGGCGATGGTGTCCATGCCCGATTGCCATTCACCTGCTATATAGAGGGATTTTTCTGCTTGAACATTGTTAATAAAAGTCATGGTTCTTTCCTTGTTCTTCCGATTTGTGATGGCAAGCCACTCACTGATCTCTAATTATTCTCGTTGGATTTATTCTGGTTGGCTTGCCGACGCGTAGACAACAAACTCCACCAACATCTCTTCTCGCGCTAACCCTGCAACCACCATGGCGGCGCGATTTGGGTACGGCGCTTCAAAATATTCCGCGTACACTTGGTTAACGGTCTTTAAGTATTCTCTGTCAGTCACATAAATCAGGACCTGCAACACCGAGTCCAAAGACTCCCCTGCACACTCCAGGGTGTGAATGAGATTGTTAAAGGTTTGACGTGTTTGTACTTCGATACCGCCTTCCACAACCGCGCCTGTGTCATCAATAGGAATTTGAGCCGTATACAGGGTTCCGTTGTTGACTATCGCCCATTCAAGCGGCGCTTTAGAAGCAAATAGACTGGTTTTAACTGGGTGTTTTTTAGTAGGAGTGTTCACGTGCCTTTCAACCTTTGTAACAGCTTTGTTTCAATATGGTTAAATGATGCACATTGACAGGCGATAAATCTAACGGTAAATTTTTGACATTTGATAAATTAAACTTATCACTCTGTTTAAAATAACGTAAATAAAGGGATTAAGAGGCATTAGGGATGAGTATTAAGCTTCAACAATTAATGCATTTTGTGATGGTAGTCGAGGAAGGAGGCTTTCGAGCCGCTTCACATCGTGCAAATCGTTCTCAGGCGGCACTGTCCACATCGATAAAAGAGCTTGAAAAAATTCTAGGGCAAACGCTGTTTGAACCCGGAAACAAAACCAAATTGACCCCGTTTGGTGAAATTTGTCTGCCCAAAGTGGTTCAGTTTCTCAATATCTACAGTGCACTAGACAACGATCTCAAAGCAGCCGCTGCCGGACAGCAAGGGAGAGTGCGAATTGCGAGCGTTCCTTCTGTTGCAGCGAAGCTCATCCCTAGCGTGTTGGGTGCCTTTTGCGAACAGTATCCAAATGTAGAAGTAAGCTTGATAGACGATAATGCCGCTGGCGTCGAGGCTCGCCTACTCTCCGGTGAGGTCGACTTAGCGCTCGGTAACCCCTCTCACCTCGATGAGGGCGGCATTGACTTTACGCCACTGTTAGCCGATCCAATAGGCGTGGTATGTTTAAAGGATAACCCTATTGCGAGTCATCCAGAAGGAATCGAGTGGCAAACTTTGTTGGAACAACCCTTTATCCGTAACGGCACTTGTACACTTCTCGATCCAACCCCAGCAAGAGCTCTGAGTCAGCAAGCGCTCTATTCGGTCGAAAATATTACTTCGCTGTTTTCTGTCTTAGAACTTGGGATTGGTGTCACGACCCTACCGAAGCTTGCTTTCCCAACCAATGAAACACGCTTGGTTTGGATTCCGCTTATCGAACCACCGCTTGAAAGGCAAATTGGTATATTTACGCTAACCGATCGCACGATCTCGCCTCAAGCTAAAGCATTTCACGATCTTTGTGTGCATTATTTAAACTACCAAAAAGAAGATAAATAATGGTTCGATTAACATGCGGATAATTAAAAGCCTCCATATTCAGAGTGGAGGCTAATTTGTATTTGTGTATCGCTTCGTTCTATTTTTTGCGACGATTTCGGTTTTTATACACCACGCAAAAGTTACCACGCTTGGTACGACACTTTGAGCAACGTTCACAATCTACTGGTGCGCGATTGCCTTCTTTCCAACGTTTGATCAACTGCGGCTCAGCCAATAAAGGGCGTGACACAGCAAAAAATTGGATATCTGTGTTTTCTGCAATTTTCTCAATCGCATCAATGTCGCTCAGCCCGCCGACAGTAATCACCGGTATGCTAACGTCCTGACTGATCACGTGACCATATTCGTTAAAGTAACCTTCTTCTTGTAGTGTGTAACCATCGAACGTTTGACCAACAAGTTCGTTTGCTTTGCCGTGAACATTGCCAGATACGATGATCGCATCAACGCCTACTTCTTCAAGTTTCTTACAGACGACGCGAGTTTCATCGAACGTTAAACCGCCGTCAAAGAACTCAGTTGCCGTCAGTTTAACGAGGATGGGAAATTCGCTTCCAACCAGCTTTCTGGTTTCAGAATAAATTTCTAAAAGAAAGCGCATGCGATTTTCTAAGCCACCACCATATTCGTCTTCGCGACGATTATAGTACGGGCTTAAAAACTGGTTAATTAAATAAGTGTGCGCCGCATGAATCTCTACGCCGTCAAAACCAGCGTCTTGAGCACGTTTGCTCGCCAATGCGAATGCCTTTACGATGTAGTCGATTTCGTCCTTTGTCATCGCTTTGCCTTGCGTATTTGTACCACGCTCAGGCACGTCACTCGGAGCGAAGATGACACGCTCACCGACGTTATGGGTGGTTTTGGTGCCACCGTAAGCAATTTGCATCACGATTTTAGAATCTTGTTGATGTACTAGCTCTGTTAGCTTTTTGTATTCTTCAATAAAAGAGTCGTTGTAGATCCCCATCATACCTGCGTTGGGTTTCTCTTCTTCAACGATATTGGCATAACCCGTGACAATAAGCCCAACTTCCCCTTTCGCAAGCGTTTCGTAAATATCGTAAAGCTTTGCCGTCATGTGACCATCTTCGGTCGCCATGTTCTCCCACGTTGCGCTTCTCACAAAACGGTTCTTTAGGGTCATGTTGCCAATGCGGGCTTCGGAAAACAAAATGCTCAAAACCAGTCCTCTTAAAGTTGTCTTTATGTTTTATCTTTTCGCAAGTAAACAAGAACGAAAAAGGAACAGCGATACACGATGTATGGCTGTTCCTTCTCTGAATCCTTGAGACCTGCAAACTACAGGCGCACCTTAATGCCTCGGAGACGACAAAACTTTAATCTGGGTTAAGGTTTAGTGAGTTTTTAGATTATGTAAAAGGATGATTCTTAATCGTGTTCATTTCACTGGAGTTAAGATGCTTCCTCACCCACTTTCAGTCGTAAAACTTGTGTATTTCGCTAGCTGGTGATTCAACTCAAACATTCACATTGTTAGTTTGTATGCTGCTATGGGAACTAGCACTACCCCAAATGTTTACATTACAAACTATCGATATTGAATTCTCATATGGTAAATAGAGTTATTGCGCTGTTTATACTTTTTAGCTTAATAGTCGCTATCTCTTGGCATTATTACGCGTCAGCGGAAACGCGCGACCCACTATGTTTTACAAACTGGTTGTTTTTGCTTTTAGATATGAATACGTGATAGTGAAGCTAGAGGAGGAACAGGAAAAACAGTGAAAATAAAGGATAATAGAAAGCTAAATGACCTTACTTCTAGGTAAGGCCATTCATGCATTCAGCAGCAAAAGATATTGGCGCTTAGCAAACGCTTAGGTCTGGTTGTTACAGAGCTAGAGGAATCAACTCGACACCAAGCACACCACTAATCCCCATCACCACTAGCAGTGAGACTTTAAACACCGACTTTGACCAAGCGATGTAGTTGTTGTCATCAATGCTGCGAAAGGTTACTTTCGTCCACATAAAGCAAACAACCGCTGCAACCGCTAAGTATTCATACCCGGCTTCACCTAGTAAAAATAACCCCAATGATGCTGCCCCAAAAGCCACGACATACGCTTTCATGTGTCGATGCGCTTTATGAATACCGTCTTTAACTGGCAATACGGGAATCCCGGCTTCTCGGTAGTCTTGCATGCGGAACATGGCAATGGCATACGAGTGCGGCATTTGCCAGAGACAGAACATGGTAAAGAGTAAAATCGCTTCCAAGCTAATGAAGTTTGTTACCGCTAAGTAACCCACCAATGGCGGAACTGCGCCTGAGATACTTCCCACTAAGGTTCCATACACCGAGTTACGTTTGTACCACATCGTGTAAAAGAACACGTAATACACGTAGCCAAGCAACACGACGACAGCGGATAGTGGGTTCACTCGGATAAATAACAGTGCGGTTCCTACCAGCAATAAAGCAAGTGCATAAACAAACGCAATATCGATATTGATGTTGCCTTTCACTGTTTCACGATTTCGTGTACGTGCCATCTTTTGGTCGATATCACGATCGAAAATATTATTCACCACACAACCTGAAGCGATGACTAACCCAACACCAACTAACGTCGTAACGAACAACATTAGACTGGCTGGTTCTGTTTTTGCGGCGAGGAAGAACCCCGCCGCAACAGAAATCAGGTTGCCGAAAATAATGCCCGGTTTAGTGATAGACAAATAACTTTTCAGCATACCTTGGCCTACAACTTCATGTTGACGTTCATGTTGTAGATGATCCATACCGAGCCAGCGATAAGGATAAGTACAACAATGGCGGTAAACATCAGTGATACAAGGTTCCAACGTCCGTCGGATGTTTTTGTTTCCATGTGCAAGAAGTATTTAAAGTGAACAAATATCTGCACTAATGCACATCCAAATAGAATCGCATAGGTCGTTGTATCTGGTAATGATTTCGTCCAAACAAAGTAGAACGGAATTACCGTCAGAATCAGTGAGGCAATAAAGCCTTTCACGTAATCTGACGAACTGGTTTCTACATGTTGATCCATTACATTACCCCCAGTAAGTAAACGATGGTAAAGACACAAATCCAAACGATATCTAGAAAGTGCCAGAATAGGCTTAAGCAGTTAAAGCGCATTGCCATATTGTCGTTCAGACCTTTCGTCGACAGTTGATGATACGCTACCGCTAACCAAATCAGACCAAAGGTTACGTGCAGGCCGTGCGTACCAACCAACGTAAAGAATGCCGATAGGAATGCACTTGTTTGTGGCCCATAGCCTTCTTCAATCAGGTGATGGAACTCATAGACCTCCATACAGATAAAGCCAAGACCAAGCGCGAACGTGACTAACATCCAACGTTTGAGACCAGCAACGTTGTTGCGCTTCATCGCGATAATGCCAAAACCAAATGTGATACTGCTAAACAGCAGCAGCATGGTTTCGACAAACACGAATGGGAGTTCGAAAATGTCTTTACCTGTTGGGCCCGCAATTGAATTGCTCGACAGCACAGCGTAAGTCGCGAACAAGGTCGCAAACAATACACAGTCACTCATCAGGTAAACCCAGAAGCCAAATAGCTTGTTGCCATTCGTGTCATGGTGGTGATCATGGTCGTGATATGCTGCGATATTAGTTTGCATACGTCACCTCCAGATCATCTTTACTTTCGCTGTCTTTCACTGAGTTTTTCTTCGCTTCTTCAAGCTGAGCTCGACGTTCGGCCTCAATTGCTTTGATCTCTTCAACTTCCACGTAGTAATCCACATCATCGTTATAGCTATGCTGAATACACGTCACGATAATACCGACCAAACTTGCCGCCGCTAGCCACCAGATGTACCAAATCATGCCGAAGCCAAATAGGAGCGACCAAGCCGACACGTAGATGCCTGTTGCCGTGTTTTTTGGCATATGAATACGTTCGTATTCCACTTCTTTAGTTGGATCGAACTCGCCACTTTGTTTCTGGTACCAGAAGGCATCCAGCACATCACCTTTTGGTAGGTGCGCAAAGTTGTAGAACGGCGGTGGAGACGATGTTGCCCACTCAAGAGTACGTCCACCCCACGGGTCACCAGTTAAATCACGATTTTGCTCGCGGTCACGGATACTCACGTAAATTTGGATGAACTGAGACAATACGCCCAGCGCAATCACAACCGTACCTGCTGCGGCAATCGACAACAGTGGGAAGTATTCTGGGTTGATGTCTTGGCTTAAACGACGAGTCATCCCCATAAAGCCCAGCGCATAAAGCGGTAGGAACGCCATTAAGAAACCAATAATCCAAAGATAGAACGCGCGTTTGCCCCAAGTTTCATTCATGGTGAAACCGGTCGCTTTCGGGAACCAGTAAGTGATCGCAGCGAAACATCCAAACACCACACCACCGATGATAACGTTGTGGAAGTGAGCAATTAGGAATACTGAGTTATGCAGAACGAAATCTGCACCCGGAACAGCCATTAGTACGCCCGTCATACCACCAACAGTAAAGGTGATCAGGAAACCCACCGTCCACATCATTGGCGTCGTAAAGCGGATGCGGCCTTTGTACATGGTGAATAGCCAGTTGAAGATCTTCACCCCTGTTGGGATAGAAATGATCATCGTGGCAATACCGAAGAAGGCATTTACGTTCGCGCCAGACCCCATCGTAAAGAAGTGGTGTAGCCAAACGACAAAGGCAAGAATCGTGATAACTACGGTAGCCCAAACTAGCGATGTGTAACCGAACAACTTTTTACGTGAGAAGGTTGCGGTGACTTCTGAGAACACACCAAAAATTGGCAAGATCAAAATGTACACTTCTGGGTGGCCCCAAGCCCAAATCAGGTTGACGTACATCATTACGTTGCCGCCAAGATCATTGGTAAAGAAGTGCATGCCTAGGTATCTATCCAGCGTAAGCAGAGCGATAGTCACCGTTAGGATTGGGAATGAAATGATGATCAAAATGTTTGCACATAGAGATGCCCAAGTGAAAACTGGCATCTTCATCATTGGCATAGACGGTGTACGCATACGCAAAATGGTCGCGAAGAAGTTCACGCCTGTTAACGTCGTACCAACACCTGATATCTGCAGCGCCCAAATCCAATAGTCGACCCCGACTCCTGGGCTAGCCTCAATACCTGAAAGCGGCGGATACGCCAACCAGCCGGTACGACCAAATTCACCTAAGCCGAGAGACATGTTTGTTAGGATGACACCTACAACAAACAGCCAGAAGCTCAAGTTATTCAGATACGGGAAAGCTACGTCACGCGCACCAATCTGCAATGGCACGATAATGTTCATCAGACCAATGACCAATGGCATCGCTACGAAGAAGATCATGATCACGCCATGGGCAGTAAAAATTTGATCGTAGTGATGCGGTGGTAAGTAACCTGCTTCACCCGCAGAAGAAAGGAGTTGCTGACTACGCATCATGACTGCGTCAGCAAAACCACGAACAAGCATCACCATCGCTACTGCGATGTACATGAAGCCAAGTTTTTTATGGTCTACTGAAGTAAACCATTCATTCCACAAATATTGCCACTTTCCGGCTTTGGTCACCGCGTAAACTACGGCTAAACCAACCAGCGCCACAACCGCTAGGGTGATGACAATAATAGGTTCGTGGAATGGAACTGAATCAAGAGTTAATCTTCCAAACATTACGATTATCCTTGGTTTTCAGGCAAACAGTTCATTGAACCAGGATGCTGAGTCACAACGTCGGTGAACAAGAACGGAGGAACGCTAGAGAACAAAGTGACTGGCTCTGCGATACTTGGCGCTGCCAGTGAGCTGTATTGCTCCCAATCTTCAATACGATCAGGGCTCGCCTTCACTTTCTGCACCCAATTTAGGAACGCAGCACGATCAGACATTGCTGAAGCTGTGAACTTCATTTGCGAAAAGCCTTCGCCGCTGTAGTTCGATGCAAAACCCTTGTAGTCACCTTCGTGGTTCGCTATGAGGTTGAGCTTGGTTACCATGCCTGGCATCGCGTAGATCTGTGTACCTAAGCGAGGGATGAAAAACGCGTTCATGATGTTGTCCGAAGTCAGTTTGAACTGCACTGGCACGTCTTTCGGGAACGCCACATAGTTCACCGTCGCAATGTTTTCTTCTGGATATATGAACAACCATTTCCAATCGAGTGACACCACTTCGATGGTCATTGGTTTAACATCACTTTCCAATGGTTTGGAGGGCTCTAGTTCATGAGTCGAACGCCATGTGATCGTCGCAAGAATCGCAATGATGATGATTGGAATTGTCCATACCACCACTTCGATTTTGGTCGAGTGTGACCACTCGGGTGCGTACTCTTCTTCAGTGTTAGAGGCGCGGTATCGGTAAGCGAAGTAAATCGTCATTAAAATCACAGGGATTACAACGATCAACATCAGCAAAAGAGCAGTAATAATTAACTCTTTTTCTTGCACACCAATGGCACCTTTGGGGTCAAGTAAAGCTGAATTACATCCTGAGAGCATAAGTATGACGGACGCCAAACTTCCCCTCGACAAGATGCGTTTATATCTTGAGGCTTCCATTAACTTTCTCGATGGTTGTCTGGTTTCAAAGCAGATGCCAATCAAAGTAAATAAAAGCTCACAAATAGCGCAGAGGTAATGTATGAGAACAAGAAAAAACTTCGATAAGTAGTTATTCTACTTACAATTTTTCAACTTCGTCATCAAGCATTTAACCAGCTAGAATGAACCGTTATTTGCTACGATACGATTGGTATCAAGCCAAGAACCAGTTGTTATAGTCATTAGAATGTTTATGTGTTGAGCATGAGTAACGTCGGGCTCAGAGCGAAACAAAACGGAATTGAGTGGAGATCAAAACCACACTCTTAGTGTGAGTTTATTGTTACACTTTGAAGCACTATGTTACATTTGGCGCATTATGAGGAGTAAAAAGTTAAAGCTCATTAGCCACAACTGGAAACTAACCTTCCATTAATGGAAGTTACACACTTTAAATCGAATATTAACCTCAACACGAATTTCTCGTGCTTCAACAATTAATTATTTAAAAACAAATAGTTGAAACTTAAAATTGATGAGACTGACTATCAACTTCATTTACGCAGATAGCCTTAATGAGAAGCGGAAACTAAAAAAACAAAAGTGTGATCAACATCAAATTAATGATTTCACTTAATATTTGAGTGGTATTTACATCTCTTTATTGGATTGTGAGAAATCATTCTCAAGGTAAATCCAAACATAAGTTGTAAATACATTTGGGTTGCGCAGAATTAGCACTCCACAACATAGAAAATGTTGAAATGGAAAGAGACTTATTATTCAGGTCTATCAGAGCCTTATTTCAGTGGTCACTTACATACGAATGCCGCCATCCACTTCTAAAACCCTGCCAGTAAAGTAATCACTCTCAATAATGTATTTTACTGCATGCGCGATTTCGCTTGTTTCGCCCATCCTGCCAACTGGGATCATCTTTTCTAATCGCTCTATGGCTTCGGGTTTCATTTGCTCTGCCATCGCGGTGTGTACTACACCTGGTGCAACCGCCGCCGCACGAATACCGTATCTTGCGAGCTCACGGGCCCATGTTGTCGCCATGGTCGCGACCGCCGCTTTAGATGCAGAATAATTGGTTTGTCCGATATTCCCTGCTCTCGCAACACTAGAAATATTGATGATAACGCCTTGGGAGCCACTCTCAATCATCTTGACGGCAGCTTCACGTCCACACAAAAATGTTCCTGTCACGTTAACGTTCATGACCAAATTGAATTGATCCAAAGACATCTTACTGATCACGCCATCTTTTGCTTTTACAAGTAACCCATCTCTTAACACGCCAGCGTTATTGACTAACCCATTGAGTTGACCAAAATCTTGGATAATCGCTTCAAACGTGGTTTCAACGTCGATTTCGTTGGTGACATCCACTTGATATGTCAACGCTTTCGCACTCAGCATTCGACACTGCTCTTGTGTTTCCATTAAGCCACTGGCGTTTACATCCAACAACGCTAAATCAGCGCCAGCTTGAGCAAAGGTAATGGCCATCATTTGCCCAAGCCCCTGCCCTGCTCCTGTAATGGCAATAACACTACTTTTTATGTCCATATTGGTGCACTCCATAGCTCGTAATGTTCTCTATCTCAACCAGTCTAAGTTGGCCGAAATGATGCGCGTTTTAGGTCACCATCTCGGGCTGGTTTGTCACAAAACTCGGTCTAGCCTTTCTTACTCTTGTATAACTCAAATAAGCTTGAGAAATCGAGTTCGCCGTGGCCGCTCGCGTTGTGGAAAGAATATAAGTTGCGCGCTAACGACCCCATCGGAACCGAAGAATGTGTTTGTAACGCCGCATCTAACCCCAAGCCGAGATCTTTCAGCATGAGTTTGCTCATAAAGCCCGGTTGGTAATCGTGACTGGCTGGCGCACTGTCCATCACGCCTGGGCAAGGATTGTAAAGCTCCAATGCCCAATTTCGGCCAGAGCTTTGCAGCATGATGTTTGATAGCACTTTTGGATCGAGTCCATGATCGATACCTAGGTTTAATGCCTCGCACGTACCAGACATTAAAATGCCGAGCATAAGGTTGTTACAGATTTTCGCCATTTGACCATCGCCTGCTTTGCCAGCATGGAAAACATTTTTTCCCATATACTGCAAAATGGCATTGGCTTTAGAAAACGCTTGATCCGAACCACCAACAATAAAGGTTAATGTCGCCGCTTTAGCGCCAGCAACGCCCCCCGAAACGGGTGCGTCGACAAACAACACGCGTTTATTTGCCGCTTCATTGGCGACTAATCGCGCGGAGTCCGGATCAATGGTTGAACAATCAATCATCAAGGTACTTGGCGAGACAAGATTGAGGACACCTACGCCACCGTGTAAGTCACCAAGATACACGGAACGAACGTGAGACCCTGCTGGTAGCATCGTGATGACTGTGCTAGCACCATCTACTACCTCTTCGATAGAGCTCGCCACCACCGCACCAAAAGGTACTAGTTGCTTTGCGGCTTCGCTATCGACATCGAATACTTGCACGTTAAATCCAGACGCGAGTAAGTTTTGCGCCATAGGATGCCCCATTCTTCCTAAACCGATAAATGCGATGGTACTCATGATCATTCTCCTTATTGACCTAGTGTTTGTTCACCCAAATTAGCAAGCGGATGCTCGTTATCTGACCAAAGAGAGGTAAACAAAGTATCGATAACATCTTCATCGACTTCACTGACACTGTTAAATATCCAGATCGGCTCGCCATCCCGGTCAATGAGCCGAGAACGGACGCCCTCTTTAAACTCACCTAATAAGGCACTGCGAACCGACAAACTCAACTCTAAACGGAAGCAATCTGCAAGCGGTAAGCTGTGGTACTCTTTCACTTGTCTAAAGCAAATATGCGCGGTGATCGGGCTGCCCGATGCGAACGTTTGTTTCGCGTTTTCTATCCACTGGCTATTCCCTTCGATAGTCATGATTCGCTGTGCTATCGCATTAAGATCAAAGCCTTTGCACGCTTCCTCTATCTGATCTAAGTATGGACAAATTTGCGTGGTTGGTTTGCTATCAATAACCTGTTCTTCCATTAATTGTAGTCGCGCAGTTACCAACTCTTTCGCATCTTCTTTGCCCCACTGGAGCCGCTTTAGCTCATCCAGTAAGGTGGGATACTGCTCTTCCAACAGTAACCAATCGGCCAAACCAATAGTGACAGCGTCACTTGAATTTACCATTGAACCTGTCAATCCGAGGAATAAGCCCACTTGCGGATCTATCTGGCTTAAAAACCACGTACCTCCCACATCAGGATACAGTCCGATATTGATTTCTGGCATAGCAAGGCGTGATGTTGTTGTCACAACTTTATGGCTGGTTCCCATAAAAAGCCCCATCCCACCGCCCATGACAATACCTTCTCCCCAACCGATAATGGGTTTGTTGTAAGTGTGGATGAGATAGTCACACTCATACTCCAACGAGAAATAGTTCGTACAGAACTCTACGATTTTTTCTTTACTCTCGTTATGCATGACGTGATACATAGCTCGAACATCACCACCAGCACAGAATGCTTTTTCTCCAGCGCCAGTCAGTACCACACAAGCCATATGTGGATCATCTTGCCACTTGATAAGCTGATCGTTGAGTTGGACCAACATGTCATACGTCAATGCATTCAATGAAGCGGTGTTGTCTAACGTTGCGATACCAATGCGGTGCACGCCATCTAAGCACTCTATTTCACTAATGGTTACCATCCCTGCCATGTGGCCTCCTATCGGTTTTTCCATTGCGGTGGGCGTTTTTCTAAAAAGGCGCGAACACCCTCAACTTGATCTTCCGTATCAAAAAGATTCAGAAACAACTCTCGCTCTTTCATTAAGCCGTGCTGAAGTGGCGCAGAGCGCATATTTTGAATGAGCGCCTTACATGCGGCGACAGAAGATGGCGACTGGTTCGCAACAGATTCAGCAAGCTCCATCGCTTTACTTAAAGCTTCGCCTTTGGGAACCAACTCCTCAACTAGGCCTAGTTCTTTTGCTTTGTCAGCGCTGACTTGCTCTCCACATAAAATGATGCGCTTTGCCCAACCTTCCCCCACTAACGCTGTGAGGTTTTGGGTACCACCAGCACAGGGCAAAAGTCCGACTTTGGCTTCTGGTAAAGCAAGTACCGCTTGCTCTTCAACGACTCGAATGTCACAAGCTAATGCCACTTCTAACCCTCCGCCCATGGCGTAACCATTAATGGCGGCAATGGAAACACCACGGAATTCAGAGAGCGTTTCAAAAGCTTCACCAAAGCATCGAGCCATGTCTAACGCAACCACTTTGTCACCATCAGAAAATAGCTTGAGATCCGCACCAGCAGAGAAAAACTTTTCTCCACTGCCGGTTAAAACCAATGAATAGACCTGCTTATCATCGTTAAGTGTGAGTATCAGCGATTTCAGTGCCTTGAGACTCTCTGCTGTCCACGTATTGGCTGGCGGGTTGTTCATCGTCACCACCGCAACATGATTAGCGATCGTATGTTGAATGGCTGCTTGGGTTAATGGCATATCTGAATCCTTTATCAATGAGCAAATACAATACTTTGCTAAAGCAAAGCCGAATCCTCAGAGAGCAAACGACGTGCGATGATCAAACGCATAATTTCGTTCGTTCCCTCCAGAATTTGATGCACACGTACATCTCTGAAATGACGCTCCATTGGATACTCTTTGATGTAACCATAGCCGCCATAAAGCTGCAGCGCGTGGTCGCAAACCTGAAAGCCCACATCGGTTGCGAACCGTTTTGCCATAGCGCAATAAGCCGTGGCATCCGGATCATTTCGGTCGAGCTTGCTGGCGGCATAGCGCACTAACTGCCGCGCAGCCACTAGCTCTGTTGCCATGTCTGCCAATTTGAATTGTAAGGCTTGAAACTGCGCAAGCGGTTTGCCGAACTGCTTACGCTCCTGAATATATTGTGTCGCCTGTTCAAGGGCCTGTTGAGCCGTACCGACGGAACAGGTCGCAATATTTATACGCCCTCCATCAAGCCCTTTCATCGCAAAAACAAAACCTTGCCCTTCTTCGCCCAGTAAATGGCTAGCTGGAATAACGACATTTTCAAAAGTAACCGCTCGTGTTGGCTGGCTGTTCCAACCCATTTTGGGTTCTTTGCGCCCATAGCTGATGCCATCTGCGTGAGCAGGGACAACAAATGCGGACACGCCTTTGGCACCCGCTTCTCCGGTTCGCGCCATCACGACCAAAACATTTGTCTCTCCTGCGCCAGAGATAAAGGTTTTGCCGCCATTCAGCACGTAAGTATCACCTTTTTTGCTCGCAGTTGTGGCCAACGAAGCGGCATCCGATCCCGCATTAGGCTCGGTTAAGCAATATGAACCCAACCACTCGCCAGAGACCAGCTTAGAGCAATATTTGGCTCTCACTTCTTCGTTCGAGAAACTCGCGATCATCCAACTCACCATATTGTGGATAGTCATGAAAGCGGTCGTCGACGTACAGCCCATTGAGAGTTGTTCAAAGATAATTGACGCATCCAAACGGCTTAACCCTAAGCCGCCATGTTCTTCTGGTGTGTAGAGACTGAGAAACCCCAGTTCCCCCGCCTCTCTCAATACGTCTTTGGGGAAGATCTGCTTTTCATCCCACTCCGCCGCCATCGGTGCTAAACGCTCATCGACAAATTGTTGAGCGGTATCGGCAAATGCACGTTGATCTTCATTAAGTTCAAAGTCCATAAAAGCTCCTTTTATTCACTCAGCGCAGTTGGATGGTCAGATTGGGCCCCGTTGGAATATCGTCATCAAACCAACGTGCCGTCACCGTTTTAGTCTCGGTATAAAAACGTACCGCTTGTTTACCATACGCATGTAAATCACCATAGAAACTGCCTCTCCAACCAGTAAAGGAGAAAAATGGTAAAGGGACTGGAATAGGCACATTGATCCCAACCTGACCGACTTGAATGTCATGCTGATATTTTCTCGCAGCAGCGCCATTAGCCGTAAAAATGGAAGTGCCGTTCCCGTATGGGTTGCGATTCACCAACTCAATGGCCTCTTGCAACGTTTCGACTTCCATACAAACTAAAACAGGGCCAAATATCTCTTGCGTGTAAATCGACATATTCGCTGTTACACCGCTAAACAAGGTTGGGCCAATCCAGTTTCCATCGGGAAAGCCTTCCACTTCACACTGACTGCCATCCAGTTCACACACTGCGCCTTGTTGTTTGCCATCTTCGATTAGGTCCAATACGCGTTGTTTGGCTTGCTCACTGATCAGTGGGCCATAAGCAGCCTGTTCATCATCCCAAGGCCCTGGGTGTACTTTCGCCATCGCCAGTTTCAGGTCTGCAATCCATTGTTTTGAATCGCCGACAAATACCGCAACAGAAATCGCCATACAGCGTTGCCCCGCAGCCCCTACGGAGGCTCCGATTAGGTTATTCACCACTTGATCTTTGTTTGCATCAGGCATGATCACCATGTGATTCTTTGCACCAGCAAAAGCTTGAACCCGTTTAAAATGTTTAGTCCCTGTGGTGTAGATATAACGGGCAACGGGAACCGAGCCAACAAATGACACCGCTCGAATATCAGGATGAGCCAGAAGAAAGTCGACTTGCTCTTTGCGGCCATGAACGATCTGCAACACTCCTTTCGGCGCGCCAGCTTGCTCAAATAGTTCAGCTAAACGAATAGAGGTCAATGGCACTTGTTCGGAGGGTTTGAGCACAAACGTATTGCCCGCAGCGATAGCGATTGGGAACATCCACAACGGAATCATGGCTGGAAAGTTAAACGGCGTGATCCCACAACACACACCTAAGGGCTGAATCATTGAGTAACTATCAATATCCGTGGCAACGTTTTCGACGGTTTCTCCCATCATGTTGCTAGCAATGTTTGCAGCCTGCTCAACAACCTCGATACCACGCCACACATCGCCTTTGGCATCCGCTAAAATCTTACCCGTTTCATGAGAAAGCAGTGTGGCAAGCTCATCATGATGATCTTTGAGCAAGTGCTGATAACGCAGCATAACTCGGGCACGCTCGGATATTGCCACTTCCTTCCAAGATTGGAATGTCTCTTTCGCATTATCAATGGCGGCTTCCATCTCGTGCTCTGTGGAACATGGAACGTACGCAATGACATCATTAGTGGCGGGATTGGTTACCTCAACCCAATCCGATGTTTGAGATTCACGAAACTCGCCACCAATAAACAAGGGAACCAAACGAGTCATCATTTACTCCTTTCTGATTTCAATTAAAGCGGTATTTCAATGCCTATCGCCGTGGCTTCTCCACCGCCGATACAAAGTGACGCAACACCCCGCATCACTTTTTTGGCTTCGAGATCACCATTGGTGCCTAACGCTTGTAGCTGACGCAAACTGTGAATCAATGTCACCAGAATTCGTGCGCCACTAGCCCCAATCGGATGCCCAAGTGCACAGGCTCCACCTTTAATATTTACTTTGCTCGTATCAAGCCCAAGTTCCGCCACCGCTATTTGTGTCACGACGGCAAAGGCTTCATTGATTTCCCACAGGTCCACTTCATAAATTGACCAATCTAGCTGGAACAGCAGTTGCTCAATTGCGTAGACGGGTGCCAAAGTAAATTCTGCAGGTTTTCTGGCATGTGTAGAGTGCGCCTTGATGATCGCAAGTGGTTTAAGCCCCTGATGACGCGCAGTGTCTTCATCCATAAGCACAAGAGCCGCCGCGCCATCTGAAATGGCACTCGAATTAGCAGCGGTCACCGTACCTTTTTCATCGAATGCAGGTTTGAGTTGAGGAATTTTACCAAGGTCAATCGAGCGTGGGGGCTCATCGTAGTCCAGCTCCGCTTGTTCTGACTTGGTATTGAGTGAAACCGGCGAAAGTTCATCGGCAAACAAGCCTCGCTCTTGAGCTTCCAACGCACGTTTTGCCGACATCACGGCCCATTCATCCATTTGCTCTCTGGTGAACTTAAGCCTGTCAGCGACTTGCTGAGCATAAACACCCATTAAGTGCCCTTCGTAAGCATCTTGTAGCCCATCGAGAAACATGTGGTCATACGCAGACTGGTGCCCCATACGCATTCCCTTTCTCGCCTCCCTCAGCAAATACGGCGCATTGGTCATACTTTCCATACCACCAGCAATGGCAGAGCGAATCGTTCCAGCTTTAATGAGATCGTGCGCTAACATGACGCTCTTCATGCCAGAGCCACACACTTTGTTAATGGTGGTGCACCCTACACCCAAAGGAAGATCTGCCCCCATAGATGCTTGCCTCGCAGGAGCTTGTCCACACCCTGCTGGAAGCACACATCCCATGAACACTTCATCCACCGAAGTCACATTCACTTCGTGCATTGCCGCCTTGATCGCCAGTGCGCCTAATTGAGGAGCAGAGTAAGTTTGCAACTTGCCTTGAAAGCGCCCAATTGGCGTTCTTTTCGCGCTGACAATCCAGATGTCTTTTCCCATGATTCGCATTCCCTTAAGGTATATGTGAACACTTGGCAGACTGATGACACCCTACATAGAATTACTCACCAAGCGCCACACCAGCCTTTATCGCCTTTTTCACTAACAAACTTTCATTCCGCGATTTCTTGACGTTTACGTAAGCATAGCACTAGCCTTTACAATGAGATGAAAAAACACACCAAGCAGACGTTTATATTTCAAAGTTGATGTTCGGCCTTCCCATTTAAGGTTCGATTTCCAGAAACTGGATTTTTATTCGAGGTAAGTATGTTATGGAAAAATACAAGATCAGTGACCTCGCCAAGGAGTTTGATATTACTACTCGCAGTATCCGGTTTTATGAAGACGTGGGTCTGATTGAACCAGAGCGAAAAGGCAATATGCGCGTTTATCAACGCAGGGATAGAATTCGCCTCAAACTGATTTTAAGAGGGAAACGACTCGGTTTTTCGTTGGCAGAAATTCGTGAACTTTTCGAGCTCTACGACATGCAACAAACCGAAGGACAGTTATTGAAAATGCTCAATATCATTGAAGAGAAACAAGCCGTCCTACAGCAACAACTCAACGACATCAGCGTCGTTATGGCAGAGTTGAATGCCGCTAAGGAGCGTTGTATTCAAACACTCAAAAGCAAGCAGACATAAACGCTATACTCAATTAGCAACACCGCTACAGGCTTTTCCACCTTACCTCTGATACCGGGAGACGTTATGAAAAGCACCTATACCCCACTCAATTTCGGACTTGGTGATACCATCGATATGCTCCGAGAACACGTTAATGCCTTTGCTACGGAACATATTGCGCCCATCGCCGCTGAGATAGACCGCGATAACCAGTTCCCGAATCATTTATGGCCTTTGTTGGGAGAAATGGGGTTGCTTGGTGTGACCGTCGATGAAGAGCTTGGTGGTGCAGGCATGGGATACCTCGCTCATGTTGTTGCCATGGAAGAAATCAGCCGTGCCTCTGCGTCTGTCGCTTTAAGCTACGGCGCTCATTCTAACCTGTGCGTCAACCAAATCTTTCGTAACGGCACGCCTTCTCAACGCGAAAAATACCTTCCAAAACTCATTGATGGTACGCACGTTGGCGCCCTAGCGATGAGTGAGCCCAATGCCGGTTCAGACGTGATAAGCATGCAACTGAAAGCGGAGAACAAGGGCGACCATTTTGTACTGAATGGCAACAAAATGTGGATAACAAACGGGCCCGATGCTGACGTAGTGGTGCTTTACGCTAAAACGGATGTCAGCGCAGGTTCACGTGGCATTACCGCATTCATTATTGAACGTAACTTCGCAGGTTTCACTCATGCTCAAAAGCTGGACAAACTAGGCATGAGAGGCTCGAATACTTGCGAACTTGTATTTAACCATTGCGTAGTGCCAAAAGAGAATATTCTTGGCGAGTTGAATCAAGGCGTCGAGGTGTTAATGAGTGGGCTGGATTACGAGCGCGTCGTCCTCGCTGCCGGACCACTCGGGATAATGCAAGCTTGCATGGACATTGTGGTCCCGTACGTACATGAACGAGAGCAGTTTGGAAAATCCATTGGCGAGTTTCAGTTAGTTCAGGGCAAGATCGCCGATATGTACTCTCGAATGAGTGCAGCAAAAGCGTATGTATATACCGTCGCAGCGGCTTGTGATCGAGGTAACGCAACACGCAAAGACGCCGCTGGCGCGATTTTGTACAGTGCAGAACTCGCCACACAAATGGCACTCGATGCAATACAACTGCTCGGTGGGAATGGCTACATCAATGAATACCCTGCTGGTCGTTTGTTACGTGATGCAAAGCTTTATGAAATCGGCGCGGGTACCTCAGAGATTCGCCGCATGTTAATAGGCCGAGAACTGTTCGAAGAATCTCGCTAACGGAACATACGACAAGGAAGTCATTGTGGCCATTATCAAAAGTAAAACTAAGCCAACTGACGAGTTATTTCTTTCCAATAAAGCTGCGATGGAAACGTTGGTCACTCAACTTAATCAACACATCGAGACCATCAAACAGGGCGGCGGTGAAAAAGCCATTGAGCACCAGAGGCAAAAAGGAAAACTCCCCGCACGAGAACGCATCGCGCGCTTGCTTGATGACAACACTGACTTTCTTGAAATCAGCCAGTTTGCCGCCTGGCAAGTGTATGACGAAGCGATCCCCTGCGCTGGTGTTATCGCCGGCATTGGTATCATAGAGGGGATTCAATGCATGGTCATCGCCAACGATGCTTCGGTAAAAGGCGGAACCTACTACCCACTCACGGTAAAAAAACACCTTAGAGCGCAAGAGATTGCCCAACGTTGCCAACTCCCCTGCGTGTACTTGGTGGACTCCGGTGGCGCAAATCTCCCTCATCAGTCCGACGTCTTCCCCGACAAAGAACACTTTGGTCGCATTTTCTTTAACCAAGCGAGAATGTCGGCGAAAGGCATCCCCCAAGTTGCTGTTGTGATGGGGCTTTGCACTGCTGGGGGCGCGTACGTTCCTGCCATGGCGGATGTGTCCATTATGGTTAAAGAGCAAGGCACCATTTTTTTGGCGGGGCCACCTTTGGTGAAAGCGGCCACTGGCGAAGTCGTGACGGGTGAAGAGCTCGGCGGTGCAGACGTGCATTGTCGAAAATCTGGTGTCGCAGATTATTACGCTGAAAATGATGAACATGCCCTAATGCTTGCGAGAGAAGCCATTGCCAATGCCAATAGAACAAGACCTGTTAAGCCAGAAAACACCGTACTTCCTCCCCGCTACGACGCAGAAGAAATCTACGGAGTCGTGAATGCCAACTTACGACTGTCATTCGACGTTCGAGAAATTATTGCCCGCATCGTCGATGATTCTGATTTCGACGAATTCAAATCCTTGTACGGCAGAACGCTAGTGTGTGGCTTCGCTCGTATTCAAGGACACTTGATTGGCATTGTGGCAAACAACGGTATCTTGTTTTCTGAATCGGCACAAAAAGGCGCGCACTTTATTGAGCTGTGCGCCAAACGGAAAACACCGCTTCTTTTTCTCCAAAACATTACCGGCTTTATGGTCGGAAAAAAGGTTGAAGAAGAAGGCATCGCAAAACATGGCGCCAAGCTAGTGATGGCCGTCGCTTGTGCTGACGTGCCGAAGTTTACCGTGATCATCGGTGGATCGTACGGCGCTGGTAATTACGGCATGTGCGGCCGAGCGTATGATCCAACCATGATGTGGATGTGGCCGAACGCGCGTATTTCTGTGATGGGCGGAGAACAAGCAGCAGGCGTTTTAACACAAGTTCGAAAAGACGCGAAGGAACGTCAGGGGGAAGCGTGGTCAGAGCAAGAAGAGCACATTTTTAGAGAATCGATCATAGACTTGTATGAAACACAAGGACATCCCTATTTTGCGAGTGCTCGGCTATGGGATGACGGAATTATTGACCCTAAAAAAACGCGTCAGGTGTTGAGTCAAGCGTTAACGGCAGCATTAAATGCCCCCATTCCTGATAGCGAGTTTGGCGTCTTCAGAATGTAAACATCCAAAGATGAATTAAGGAAGTTAGTATGCAGGAAATGCAACCAAGCATTATTCCCAACGCCCAAAGGCAAGATGATGTTCTTTGGCATGTCGATGATAATGGCGTAGCGACCATTACCCTAAACAGAACAGCTAAACACAATGCTTTTGACGCTTGTACGATCGACTTGCTGATCCACCGCCTAGATTATCTCGCTTTACGAACGGATGTGCGGTGCTTGGTATTAAGAAGTAACGGCAAGCACTTTTCATCCGGGGCCGATTTGAATTGGATGCAGTCGATGGCCGACAGCACGAGGCAAGATAACTTCGTTGATGCCCAAAACTTGGCAAGACTCATGGAAACATTAGATTCGTTCCCTCAACCCACCATCGCAGTTGTTCAAGGTTCCGCTTATGGTGGTGCTTTAGGGTTGATTTGTTGTAGTGATATCGCCATCGCAAGCCAAAGTGCCAACTTTTGCTTAAGTGAAGTTAAGCTTGGTTTAGTTCCAGCGACCATTGCGCCTTACGTCATGCGCGACAAGCTAGACGCTATATCTTAAGTGGTGAAGTCATTTCAGCCGAAGATGCCGAACGGTTTGGTATTGTGCACGAAGTGAAAGAAGCCAAACAGCTTGAAAATGCGGTCGATAGCGTAATCAAGACGTTGCTACTGAATAGCCCAGATGCGATGCGTAAAGCGAAAACGCTCTGCCATCAATGTCATCAAAACCCCATCGATCAACAACTGATTCACTATACTAGCAAGCTCATTGCGGACATTAGAGTATCACCCCAAGGTCAAGATGGGCTGCAAGCGTTTCTTGAAAAACGTAGCCCAAGTTGGGTCACCAAGTCACAGGACAAGTAATGCTACCTTCCAAAGTAAAGATTGTCGAAGTAGGTCCTAGAGATGGGTTGCAAAATGAATCTCCTGTTGCGACCCAGACTAAAATCCGGCTGATCAACTTACTCTCTGATACTGGGCTAACGCATATTGAGGCGGGCTCTTTTGTCTCACCCAAATGGGTGCCACAAATGGCGGACTCAACAGAGGTCATGAAAGCAATAACACGGCGAAATCATGTTACCTACTCTGCCCTGACACCAAACCTAAAAGGCTTAGAACAAGCGTTAGAGGCTGGTGTCAATCAGGTCGCGATTTTCACTTCATCCTCAGAAGGATTCTGCCAACACAATATCAATTGCTCGATTGCAGAAAGCCTAACTCGCTTCGAACCTGTAATGCGATTAGCCACCAAACACGGCATCCCTGTTCGTGGCTATCTATCCTGCGTTGCCGACTGCCCTTACGATGGCCCGACAGCCCCTAAACAAGTGGCGAGCGTGGTCAAATCACTCATCGATTTAGGGTGTTATGAGGTGTCTCTAGGCGACACAATCGGTACAGGCACGCCAAACCGTATCGCTGCTATGCTGGAAGCCGTCATGTTGGTTGCACCTCTTCGCCAGCTTGCTGTCCATTTCCACGACACATGGGGACAAGCTCTCACCAACATTTATCAGGCACTGAGTATGGGCATCAATACCATCGACAGTAGTGTAGCTGGGCTGGGTGGATGCCCATACGCTCAAGGCGCATCAGGAAATGTCGCAACGGAGGATGTACTGTATTTGTGCCAAGGGTTAGGAATAGAAACAGGGATCGACTTAGAGCTACTGGCTAAAGCTGGCTGGATGATCAGCGAAGAGCTGGGTCGGCAGCCTACATCAAAAGTGTCATTAGCATTGCGTAACCGAGTATTATCACTTTCGTAGAAGGCCATCCGGCACCTCAAATTCTCCCAACCCAAGTTAATTTGCTCTACTTTCGGGTAGGGAAGCGAAACCGCCCGCCAGTACGATAAATAATTAGAGAAAATAAGATAAGCACACAACCTACTAGTTTATTTGCCGTTAGTACTTCGCCATACCACAGCACGCTCAGAATAACCGTCCAAACTGGTTCTAATATCATAATTAGAGCAGCGTTACCTGCCTGAACAAATTTTTGCCCCATGGTTTGCATTACGTAACGCAAGCTCGTCGCTAATAAGGTACTCAACGCAAACCACCACCAAATAGAGGAGTCCACCTCTACCGGGAAAGATTCCATAAAAAATGAAACCAACAAACCTAAACAACCTGCTGAAAAAAGTTGCACGCAAGTAAGCAGCAGCACAGGTAGTTTTTGAGAGTATTTGCTGTTCACATTAAAATGAAGCGCCAAAACCAGTGCTGCACCAAGAAACCACAATTGACTGGCCGATTGTTTCCAGCCACCAACTAAAGAAAGACAAGCAAGACCTAATACAGCGATAGGCAAAGAAAGCCAGAAAATTCGTTGTGGTCGTTGACGAAACATAACCCATGCAACAATCGGCACAAACAGCATGGAAAGGCTCATGATAAATGCGCCTTCCCCGAGAGTATCACTGATAGAAATAGCGTAAATCCATGTCATAACGGCACTGCCTAACAGGAGCCCGACACCACCAGCAGAAAGCACATCTTTTAAGTTTGCTTTCAGCAAAGGTCGGTAACATAGAGGCAGTAAGCAGAGCGAAGCGATAGTAAATCGCGCCCCAATAAAGCCAAAAGGTGGTAAACCCTGTATTGTTTCCTTAGAGAATATCCAGCCAAGTGCCGCGATCATCGTCGTCGCAACCAGAATAACCGTCGCTTTGCGTTCTGAGTTAAACATAAGTACTCACAAAATATGGAACACACAATAGCGCAGCAAGAGAGTTTTACTGCGCTATTGTGTAAATTTGAAAGGGGTTTGTGTCGAGCGAAAAAGTGAAAGCCCGATCCTCTCCTGTATTGTTGTCACGCAGATTGAAGTTCTGCTGCTAGATACATTAAATGCAGGCAAAGTCTTAAGGCAAGCCTTTTCGCATACTAAATTACTTTAGCATTCTATACAGCAAGCAAACTGGCTAAAACCTGTACCAGGTGTCGAACTACCTCCCCTTCAAAACGCTTAACTTGACTGCGGCAGGAGTAGTATTGCGACTTCAGCGCTCCTCAATACAGGTTGAATAAGGCGAATTGCTTTTTACCCATCGCCCCTACAATGAAAACTTATTGATTAACTACAACGAGCGGTTAAATTGCTCCACGGCCTCTACAACACGGCTAGCGCCATCTTGTATTTCATTCATCACATTGCCTGCTTTTTCAGAGAGCTCTAGCGTATCTAGTGCTTCTTTTTGGCATTTAGCGATCAGCTTAACTGCGTTATCTGTTCGCTGTAGGTTTTCACTGACCATTGTGACAATTTCATCGGTGGTTGCATTGGTTCTTGTAGCAAGCTGTCTGACTTCATCAGCAACAACGGCAAAACCTCTACCATGCTCACCCGCACGAGCCGCTTCTATCGCCGCATTTAACGCCAATAAGTTAGTTTGGTCAGCGATACCACTGATGCTATTTACCAACTCGCTAATACGCGATGAGTGCGCTTTAAGCTCGTCAATCGCGGTGTTCGCTTGCTGCATTTGCTCGGAAAGTATCTGCATCTTTTCTAACGTTGAGCCTATAACCTCTTGCCCTTGCAGGGTTTGTGTTCCAGTTTCTTGCGAGATTTCATTCGCCAATTGCGCAGCCTGGGCCATTTTCTGTTCCTGCATCACCTGCTGGGTAATATCTGTCGCGAACTTAACGACCTTATAGAGCTCTCCTCTGTCGTTATGGATTGGGTTATATGAAGCCTCTAACCACACCTCTTCACCATAACGGTTAACTCGTTTGAATCGCTCTGATGAAAATTGCCCTTTTGCTAAACGTTGCCAAAACTCACGGTAAGCTTGAGAGCTCGACTCTTCCTGATCACAAAACATGCGATGATGCTTCCCTAGAATCTGATCAAGCGTATAACCCATTGTGTTTAGGAAATTATCGTTGGCTTTTAAAACATGGCCATCTAATGTGAACTCAATCACCGCCATAGAACGACTTAATGCATTTAGCATGTCCTCTTGCTCACGAGATGATTTGATCGTTCGCGTAAGTTCAGAAGCAAAAACAAAAAAGCTTTCTACTTCTCTGTGCTCATTTAAAACAGGCTGGATAATCGTTCTTAACCAGGCTTCCTCACCATTACCTTTCTGTACTTGCAATGCCCCATTCCAGAACACTTTATCTTGGACGGCTTTCTTCATTCGATGAAAGTGATCTGTATTGCGCGAATTTGACGGTACCAATTCATTAATTGATTTCGTTAAGATCTCATCATCATTTAAGAAAAGTTCTTGCTGTAGCTTAGTATTTGCAGAAGTAATGATGCTTTTACTATCCAATGTTAAGCGGATCATCTCTTCATCTAAACTGGTTTGGATTTGCTGCAGGATTTGCAACTCCTGCTTTAATCGTTGATTTTCTTGTTGAAGCGACTTATTAAAAAACATGACTTTCTCTCATTTGACCGACCTTCGGATTAGTCAAAGGTTTATTATTTGTATACCGAATAAACTGCAAGCGGCAAAATCGTTTGGTTGCATATTCAAACGCGATTTCTATTTCTTATCAAAGGACCCCGCAGGGAATACGGCGATTTTTTCTCCAGTGTAACCTAAGCGCAGTATACTGAAATTTCTTCAGCACCCAAGTTGTTTATATATTTATCAATATTAAAGCTCTTTATCGCCAATTTGAGGTTTGTATTTGTGGATATACTTATATGGAGAAGTGGTGTGTTCAGATCAATAAGCCTTTTCATTTAAAAAAAGGGCCTTGACTTAGTTCCAATAATTTTCGCCGTTTTACCGCTTTTCCACCCGACTTTTGAGCGATTACCCACTCCTTATTCGCTTGTATTTCTATTAACAACGCACGGAGGAACCAGCAACAAGCGCATCGATTTGCCCAGTATCAATACGTTGTGGTATCCGCTCATTCAGTTTGCCGTGAAGGTGATGAATCACCACCTCACCAGTCGACTCGTCACGATCAGAAATGAGGCAATGAGGTAATGAGGTAATGAGGTAATGAGGTAATGAGGTAATGAGGTAATGAGGTAATGAGGTAATAACGCATGACACCAGAGATTACATTATGTGTCCAACATTGTGCCCACTCCTAAGTTTCATAACTTCCTTCCCTCGGACGCTTCTATCTCTCACCACAGCAACTATGCTTTAAACGACATGTATTCAATTGTCTAGCTTCAACATATGAAGGTTAAGTGAACATAAACAAGCGAAGGAAACAGGGCCATGGAAGTCGATAAAAATGATAAGTTAACAAAAAAATTACAGATAGTGATTCATTGGTCTGTAAGAGTATTGTCGATAGTTATGTTGTTTGTAATCGTCATGGGTGTGATAGATGTTGCATGGACGATATATCAAAAACTTATCACGCCACCTAAACTCATTCTGACGATTTCAGATATGCTAGCCACTTTTGGTGCTTTTATGGCCGTTTTAATTGCTATTGAAATTTTCATCAATATAACTATTTACCTGAGAGAAAATGTTATTCATGTAAAAATCGTCATGGCCACCGCGCTGATGGCAATCTCCCGAAAGGTCATTATTATAGACTTTGAAACCTTGTCTCCAATGTACCTGATTGGAATTGCGGCTGTAGTTCTTAGTATGAGTCTTGGTTACTGGCTGATCCATAAACTGCCCAATAAGAGCCATACTGAATAAACTTCTCAGCCTCCCGAATTTTCAGATACTCTCAAGGCATGAAAAAGTCTTGTCTTGGCACGTTGGAAGCTAATAAATTCCTCCATGCTAGGCTCTATATACTGCGAGACTACAAGATTATAGAGTAGTGCCTAGGCGGAGAAATTATCGATATTATTTTCTAGCAGCTAATCTTTGAGTATTGGCACAGCTCAATGGGGCAAGTGTTGCTCCAGTTCCCCATCTGATTTATACCCTCAACATCTATGTATTTTAATTTCAACTTTTCCGTGATCCTCTTAAACAAGGTCGTCACGAATAGCCTGAAGGATTACATCCGGCTAAAAGTAACCGCCAGAAAAGTGATTGTCAGGTGGTCGGTCATCTCGCCGTAAAATTAGCTCTTAACGCATACCTTCAGCTCAGTTTGCGAAAAAGCCTTAAAGGTCAAAGTAACTTTCAATCCCATTCAGAGTGTTGGTCGTGGCCACAGCGGCTAATATCAACCCCATGATCCGACTTACAGCACTAGCTCCTGTATTCCCAATAATCCTGTGTATGCCGCTGGCCATTAATAGCAAGATATAAACAACCAATAGTACCAGCAGCATCATAGCCACTGTCTGGACTTGCTCCCAAATATTAAACCGCACGTTCTCTGTGAGTAAAACGGCGGCTAATATTGCGCCAGGGCTAGCAATTGATGGAATGGCTAGAGGAAAAACTGCTGTATCATGATGACTATTGAGCGTTCTGATTTCTTCTGCTGGTTTACTCTCACCAAATATCATAGTCAAAGCAAACAAGAACAATACGATACCGCCCGAGATTTGAAACGCAGACAAGGGAATACGCATTGCTGTAAGTATGATTTCACCAGCAACAACAAAAAACAGTAGGATAGCAGCGGAGAATAGAGTCGCAAACAGAGCGACCTTACGCTTTGCCACTTCTTCATAGCTTTTTGTGGCTGCGATAAAAACGGGCACAGTACCTATGGGATCGATGACAGCAAAGAAAAAGATAAAAGTTGCCACAAAGTCAATCATGCTACTTCTCCAGTACCAATTTAGCTTTAAGGATAGAAGATCAGCTTGAAGTAGCAGAGAAAATGTTTGACGCTAACATAGCGAGAGCTCATTCAGAAAAACAAAAATGGTGCGTTATTTACAATACAGAACTTACTTCTATCCTATCGATAACTATTAATATCTCAAAGGTAATGACTACCATACCTAACGGTAGTCGCCATCGCTTTAGACTTCTCAGAGAACATCAAAAAAAACAAGTGAACGAGAAGAATATCGACGTCATAAGATAGTGAGGCTTTAGTGTTTATACCAGTGCTCTTTTGACTCCATTTGAGCTTTTACTTCTGCACTATATTCAGCAGTAGGTCGTGCCAATAACCTTGGAATGCCGATAGGTTCTCCGGACTCTAAACAATAGCCATACTCCCCTGCGCTCAAGCGAGCCAACGATCGTTGAATCTTAGGTAACAGCTTTTGCTCTCTATCTATGATTCTTAATGCGATTGCAGATTGCTCCTCACTGGACGCCCTATCGCTTTCGTCACTGAATTCCATTGGCGCAATCATCTCTTCTTTCGCGCGTTCAATATGCGCTAACGTCAATTCATAAAGCTCAAATAATCGGTTTTCAAAAAACGCGAGCTGAGCTTCATTCATATAATCCGCCTCGGGCGCTGCAAGAATTTCTTCTTCTGTCATGACATGCTTTTTCTCTTCGTTCATAGAACCTCCACACCGAGATAAGAGTTCGATCTCTAAATTCCGGACATCTGAACCTGTGCAACTAAACGACAAATAAAGCCGCCAATAAGGTGCAGTGCTCGACACACTCACAAACTGCTTGATGCCAGAGTTAAGATCACCGACTATATTAATTGTTATATTATAACATTACACTATAAAGAGCATGAGCATGAACACCCAGAAACTCCCTGTTACGGTTTTGTCCGGCTTTCTAGGCGCAGGAAAAACAACCGTTTTAAGTCATATTCTTAACAATAGACAAGGCAGAAAAGTCGCGGTCATCGTCAACGACATGAGCGAAGTCAACATCGATGCAGCGACCGTTCAGAATGAAGTTTCTCTCAACCACAGTGAAGAAAAGTTGGTTGAAATGAGTAACGGTTGCATCTGTTGTACCCTGCGTGAAGATCTGCTTGAAGAAGTCACTAAACTCGCGCAAGAAGGCAGATTCGATTACTTAGTTATCGAGTCCACTGGCATCGCCGAGCCACTTCCCGTTGCAGAGACTTTTACGTTTGCTGATGAAAACGGGCTATCACTTTCAGACGTTGCACGTTTAGACACCATGGTTACGGTGGTTGATGCGATTAACTTTCTGCGTGATTACGATGAAGCTAAGTTCTTAACAGAGACAGCCGAATCATTAGGTGAAGACGATGAACGCAGCGTTGCTGACTTACTCGTTGATCAAGTAGAGTTCGCTGACGTTATCTTGATAAGTAAAACCGACCTTGCTGAGAAATCAGAAATCGAAAGGCTTCTTGCGATTCTTAAAACTCTTAATACATCGGCCACTATTCTTCCTATCTCGAATGGTGAAGTAGAACTTGATGCGGTACTCGACACACAAAGCTTCAGTTTTGAAAAGGCACAACAAGCCCCAGGTTGGTTGAAGGAAATGCGAGGCGAGCACATACCGGAAACCGAAGAATACGGCATTTCCAGCTTTGCCTATCATGCGAGACGCCCTTTCCATCCAGAGAAGTTTTACGACTTCCTCCACAATGCGAAAGATTACGGCAAACTGATTCGTTCCAAGGGTTACTTTTGGCTAGCAACCAGACCAGAGTTTGTCGGTCAATGGAGCCAAGCGGGAGGCATCGCACGTTATGGTGTTGCGGGTATGTTTTGGAAAGCGATTCCGAAGGAGGAATGGCCGACGGATCAAGATTACCTAGATGCTATAAACGACATTTGGCAAGAACCATACGGCGATATGCGACAAGAATTGGTGTTTATTGGTCAGGGATTAGAGCAAGAGAAATTGATTGCTCGTCTTAACGAATGCTTGTTAACAGAAGATGAGATAGAGCAAGGGCTCGACTATTGGTTATCTCTGGAAGACCCTTTCCCTGAATGGGAACAGTAAACGACTGAGATACAAAAAGCCTCCCACCATTCGGGAGGCTTTTTCGTTACACAGAGCCAATTTTGGTATACCGAGCCAATTCAGTAAGTCCGTTCTCGAAACAACCCGAGATTCAAACATGTAGCGAGGGAATCCTCACCAGTGCATTCAAACCGTCTTCTTCTGGCTCAACTTAGCTATTTTCTTTGGCCAAGGATCTTCAAATGTTGCCCCTTGTTGCCATTGCTCCAATTCCACATCCGTTAAAAAGCAGTTTTCCAGCGCATCAATAAACACATCGACTTCGTTTTCTTGCCCAATCACCGTTAAGCGACAACGACGATCACCAAAGCGGCTTTCAACGCTGTCTATCTTATCTTGTAGGATTTGACGATGTTCCTCTGTGAAGTTTTGCGATTCGTCATTGATTACCGAAGCGCGCCAAAAGCCTGTAATTTCAAGCCCCACATTGCCGTTTGCTTGGCTCCAAAGTAGTGAAACATCGTCTCGAGTTGGGAACCAAAAGAACCCCTTACTGCGGAACACACCTTTAGTTAAATACTGATGGCAGGTATTCCACAAACGCGCAGGATGAAAAGGTCGATCATCTTTGATCACTTTGGCGACAAGGCTTTGTTCGTCTTTATCAGAGAGATTCAACGGCTCATTCGCCGTCTCACGAAGTTCTGCGGTTAACTGCTCAACGAGGAAGAAATTGTAGTCTTGCTCACCTTTCAACATGCGGATATCTAAGTTTCCCCATGACGTTTTGATTATCTCGGTGTAAACATTAAGCGGGTGAATCGCCTGCGCGATGTTGCGAACGGTATTGTCGTCCACTTTGTCCGTCTTGGTGAGCATGATACGGTTTGAGAACATGATTTGCTCTACCAACAAGTTTTCAACGCCGCGAACACCCTGCTGCACGTTCTCCTGCCACTTAGGGATTAAGGCAGAACCTTGTCGATAGTCATCTCGCAACCAAGTCGCATCCACCAACGTAATTACGTCTTTGAGTGCGAATTGTGCGTTACTTTTGAAGTACTCGACCAAAGGTAAAGGATGACTGCTGCCCGACGTTTCAATCACAACCCATTCTGGCGATTTTTCTGCGCAGAGCTTTTTAAGGGCTTTATCGAGCTGCTTTACACCACTCAGGCTGCTGATGCTGTCTCCACTGATCGTAACAAAGTTGCCCTGCTCTTCACTCACCGCATCGGTATTTAAGATAAGCACGCCATCGACGTCTAACTCACTCATGTCATTAACAATAACGGACAGATCAATACCAGAAGAATCGGCTTGTTGAAGAATGTTGCGTAAAAACGTGGTTTTCCCGGACCCGAGAAACCCATGCAAAATGGTGACTGGAATTGATGGCATACTTTTGACCTACAAACTCTGGATGAACGCATGTTATAACATAACAGCTTAGTGAGTTATAGAAGGAATCCAATTGCTGTCTTAGACGCAAAACTTAAGAATCGGTAAAGATCACAGGGGCTGATTTCTCAGAACTCTCCTTCGTTTCTCATCACGTTTCATCACCAGCAAAGGTCTGACTATTGATAAAAATAATAAGTGGTTACAAAACGACCATTGCTTTGTTTATAAAATTGGAGAAAGATGACAATACAGCGATTTATAGGAGGTGGTGTTATGACTTTAGTTCTTACCGTTCTTATTTTCCTAAGTTGTATTGCGATGCTCGCGATTGGTGTGATGTTTTCACGTAGGCCGATCAAAGGCGGAGGTTGTTGCAAAGTGTCCGATGTTGCGGATGTGGGCGCACGTAAAAGAAAAAATCGCAGTCATTATTCTTCTAGGAACACATATTGACACTCACCTATTGCTCCAACCTCACAACACAAAATAGCATAACTGAGCCCTAACAAATTGTCGGGACTCAGTTTTTCGTTTCTACTAGATAATCAAACTCTGATACTCGCGCCAAAAACGAAGGTTTCTGGATGTTAGGAAGCGACTTCGCGATGGGTAAGTCGGCTTTCATTGCATCAACCGGACGATTACGAACTAAAACTTCAAAATGTAAATGTGGTCCGGTTGAACGACCAGTATTCCCAGAGAGGGCTATTTTTTGCCCACGCTTTATAACTTGACCTTTTTTAACCAAGATTTTATTCAAGTGTAGGTAACGAGTTTTGTACACACTGTTATGTTCAATCACTAAATAATTACCGGCATAAGGGTGCTTGCGGACCGCAATTACTTTTCCATCCCCAGTAGAATAAACTGGCGCACCGATTGGTGTCGCGAAATCCGTTCCGTTATGCGGGGTGACTCTTCCCGTCACTGGGTGTTTACGCTTAGGGTTAAACCCAGAGGTGATTCGGCGGTATGCCCTATCGACAGGATAACGGTTAAACGCTCGCTCCAAACTGTTACCAGCTCTATCATAGAACCGTCCATCCTCGGCTAGAAATGCAGCGACTTCGCCCCTCGCTAAGTTAAAAGAAATAGCCTTAATCTCACTATTGCCAGTTTTGTGTTCACCTAAATATTGCTGTTTCACTAATATATCGAAACGGTCACCGGCTCTAAGAGATCGCGCAAAATCAATCTTATCTTTCATCACCTGCGTAATATTTGCGACGTGGCCTGATGCCAATCCTACTCGATGTGCCGAGACTGAAAAACTCCCTTTGATTTCTCCCGAAAATAAGGTTTCACGCCATTCCCCTGAAATTTCCTGAAATTCGTAAGAGAAGGAGCCATCGTTTTCTCTAGTGTAGATAGCCTTCTCTACAAGGCTCATATGATAAATTAGTCGACTCAATTGCCCCATGTCATCCATCACTAATTCAAGCTCTTCTCCGGGCTGAATCATATCTAGCTGGAGGTGATCAAGATCAACTGAGAGAATTTGCTGCAAAATACCGTAAGGGAGACCCAATTGAGCGAAGATACCACTGAGCGTATCTCCCACTTTAACTATATAGTGTATTTGTTTAGGTTTAGGCAACGGAGTCAAACTGCTATCTGAGGGAACCACTATCTTTGATGATGGAAGTGGTGACGAATCACTGCTTTGATTCAGTTGAGCGCTGTGACTATCTTGATTTGGCTCATCCTCTGTAGGTAGAAGCAAAGCGACCGAAAAACAAAACACAGCAACGATTAAAGCAATAAATTTAAACTGACTCATGAGAAACTAAGTATCAATAACAACGATTGTTATGTTATAGCATATCTAGGATTGTTTTTACTCAGTTTAGTAAACGTTTATTCAGTTCACTGGATTGGCTAAGAGAAGACCAGTCATTCAACCCATTCTCTTTGAGAAGGCTCAATAATGAACACATTCAATTCAGCACTTATCGTTGCAGGAACACACGGAAACGAACTTTCTGGTATTTATTTACATAAACTAATCAAAGAAAAACGTTACTCTGTCAATAGATCAACCTTTTCAGCCTGCTCGATCATCGCAAACTCCGAAGCAGCAAAACACAACGTCCGATACATCGATACAGACTTAAATCGCGAGTTCTCAGCAATGAATAGCAATCATTGTCCTGATTTGCATGAAAGCAAGATTGCACATCAATTTATCGAGAAATATGCAAACCAAGAAAAACTGTTGATTGTTGACCTGCACAATACAACAAGCAATATGGGAGCGACGTTGATTTTGCTTTCTAACGATGTGTTTTATCGGAAACTGGGCGCGTACGTCAAACAACGAATGCCATCAGCACATGTCCTTTTCGAAGAGCGAAAAGAATGGCAAGAGCAACCTTACCTTTGTACTGCTGGGCAATATGGAATAATGATTGAGGTCGGGGCGCAAGCACATGGTGCGCTAGAGTACAGTACGTTGGAGTTGATGAAACAGATGCTTACCGCAGTATTGGACTATGTTGAAAAGCACAACCTCAACCAAATAGGCTTACTGAGCGATTATGAGGCGTTTTTTTACACCGAAGAAATCAGGGTTCCACTTGATCAAGAGGGTATGCGGCAAGCACTAGTACACCCTACTATTTGTGGCAGAGATTTTGAGGCGGTCAAACCAGGAGCACCTTTATTAGCGACTTTCGCTGGTTATGATATCCATTGGAATGGCAAAGGGGAAATTTACCCGCACTTTATCAATGAGAGCGCCTACAGTACCGCAAATATAGCAATGGCCCTCGCTAAAAAAAGACGTGTTTCTTCCGTGTAACTTAAAGCAAGTAATTAGGCCACGTGTAACGTGGATACCTCACCCCATGAATAAAACTGTGCCTGAACCGCATAGGCAGAAAATACGGGTACTAACCCCACCCTAATACGGCAGCATAAGTGCCCTAAGCGCAGCTTTAAAAGAAACCCCACTAGAATTTTAAGGAGGTAAGACATTATGGTTAAAAGGAGAGTTTTCTCTTTTCTATCATGATGCCTTCTCCAAACATCGAAATAATCTATCTTTAAATTGGTCATCTAGACCGGAAGAGATCAGTTCTAGGCGGCTTTCTGAACACTCGTCTAGTTCAAACTCTGTGAGTCCATCTGATGTTAGATTGTAACCAAAAATACCGCTTCCCGTGATAAAAACCGCTTTCATTCGTTCGACCTTGAGGTCGAGCAGCAATAATCTCAGCTTTTGATGATCGAACACGTTTTCAGCGGATATACGCCAACCGATACTGTAGAAACCTTCCCCCTGATTGGTTGCTTTTAGAATGCCGCTCTCAGGCATAGGCAACTCAGGAACAAGTGACTTTTTCTCTCTTTCACGATAAAGAACAGAGGGCGTTTTTTGCACGTCAATACGAGTCGCTCCCTCACATTCATGAAAAGGGATAGCGCCATGTTCAGCGAAAATCACTTTTGTTTCCCGCAGACCGAGCTTTGCTATATAAGCCGTCAGCTTTTGCTCATCTTCATCTTGATAGAGATCGCGCTTATTACCTACCACTGTATCTGCGATAGTGATTTGCTGGTTAAACGTTTCATGCTCAGTGTACTTAGGATCCGATAGTTTACGTGCATCGACTAAAGTAATGTTTTTTTGCAAAGCGAGAATTTGACGATAATACTCGGTCGATAGCACTTGCAGTACTTCTTTAGGATGACCAAGGCCTGTAGGTTCAATCAACAATCGATCTGGCCTTGCTTCAGACAATAATTGATTTAAGGCGATTTGCATCGGAAGACCTGCTGCACAGCACATACATCCCCCGGGGACCTCTCGAATAAACACTTGGTCTTGTTGTTTTTTTTGGCCTTGTAACAAGCTGCCATCAATACCAACTTCGCCAAATTCATTGACCAATACAGCCCAACGTTCATGACTCGGTTTATGGGTCAATAAGTGCATTATTGCCGATGTTTTCCCCACCCCGAGAAAGCCAGTGATGATGTTAGTCGGCACTCGCGAAATCAGTGGCTTATTACAGTTCATTGGCAATTCTCCGGTAGCCTTGGACTAGTTCATGGTTGGCAGAAACGACGGATTCGGAAAAAGCTGAATATTCTGGCGGCACTTTAGAGATACTCTCTAAATCAAAACCGACACCAATATTAGTCATCGGTGGTACATGGAAATAAGCGGGTAAATCGAGGCCATCGACGACACAGTTATGACGAATAACACACCTCTCACCGATGACGCTATTGAACACGACGGAGTTGAAGCCAATGAAAACATCATCACAAACCTGGCAAGGACCATGAATAATCGAACGATGAGCAATGGATGAGCGCTCACCAATGGTCACCGCAGCCCCTGCCTTAGAGTGAATTACGACACCATCTTGGATATTGGTGTCACGTTTGATGACGATAGCTTCCATGTCTCCATGGTTATTAACTTCGTCAGCTCGAATAACAGCATAGGGTCCAATAAAAACGTTATCCTCAATAATGACTTTGCCACAGATAATAGCGGTTGGATCGATAAAGGCTGTTGAGGACACCTGTGGCATATGGCCCGTTGGGTTTCTTCTTAACATAATGCTTCCAGTTTGTTTATGGCTCTTTTTTTACGGTCAGCGACTTAACGATTGAAGGATAAACGCATCGCTCCAGCTGGTTTATCGATGACTTTGTTATTGGCATAAACTAGCGCGCCATTGACCCAAGTCTTTTGAATTTGAGCTGAAAATTCATGTCCAGCAAAAGGCGACCAACCACAGTGATATAAACTGTTTTCGTTGCTAACTCGTGTTGGGGTATGAGCATCAACCAACACCAAATCGGCGTAGTAACCTTCACGAATAAAACCTCGGTCTTGAATGCCATAGCGAATGGCCGGGTTGTGCGCAGTTTTTTCGACTACTTGAGTCAAACTCATATGACCTAAACGGACATGCTCGAAGAGAGTAAGTAACGCATGCTGAACTAACGGCAGTCCGGCTGGAGCCTGCTCGTAAGGCACTTGTTTTTCTTGCCAAGTGTGAGGAGCGTGGTCTGTTGCAATAATATCTATTTGCCCCGTATTTAACGCTTTTAACAACGCATCGCGGTCACTAGGAAACTTGATTGAAGGATTACATTTGATCAAATTACCAAGAGCGCCATAATCTTTGTTGCTGAACCAAAGATGGTGAACACAAGCCTCCGCAGTGATTGATTTATCTCGAATGTCTCCCTCGTCAAAAAGTGCTAGCTCCTTCGTCGTTGTGATGTGCAGCACATGCAGTTGGCTGTGATACTTTTTGGCAAGTTCTACCGCATAAGAAGATGAAGCGTAACAGGCCTCTTCGTCACGCAAAATGGGATGGTCTTCGATAGTGAAACCTGGCTTCTTAAGCCTTTGCTTTTGCTGGTTTTGTTTAATAACAGTCCCACTTTCACAATGAGTAACAATGAGTACTGGAGAGTCACGAAAAATTGACTCTAACGCTTGCGGATCTTCGACTAATAAATTTCCTGTTGATGCCCCCATAAATACTTTCACACCACAATGTTGTTTGGGGTTAAGTTGTTTAATCTGTTCAAGATTGTCTTCGGTTGCACCGAGGTAGAAAGAATAATTTGCAAACGAGCTTTCTTTAGCGAGAGCGAACTTGCGCTCTAACGAGTCAATAGTCGTTGTAGCCGGACTAACATTGGGCATTTCCATGTAGCTTGTAATACCGCCGGCTACCGCTGCCCGCGACTCGCTTGCAATTGTGCCTTTATGTGTCAGCCCAGGTTCTCGGAAATGCACTTGATCGTCAATCATGCCTGGCAGTAAATAAGCCCCTTTAGCATCAATTACAATATCTCCGTGTTGTACGGATATATTAGTAGCAATCTTGTCAATTCTTTGATCAACAATACGTAAATCTGTTTCGGTAATGGCTCTTTCGTTGACCACCCGAGCGTTTTTAATCAATGTTGCTGACATAATTCATTCTTTTAGATAATTTGAAAAGGTGGCCAATACTCGGTCACCTTGTGAAGCTATAAGGGGAGATCGTGTGTCTGCCTCATAGGGGGCGGTTTGCGCATTCATCGCAAACACAGGAAATCTCAAATTGTGGGCTAAGAACGGTGAAGCCTTCTTGTATGGCTTTCGCACATACGCTAGAAATAACATTGGCTTCAACCGCTATTTCACTAACCTTTCCACACTGAGAGCAAATCAAAAACTGTGGAACGCCATGCTCCTGATCGCACGCGATTTGAGAACAAACGACGTATTTACTAGATGTATTGAGCTTATGGACAAAGTGCTCTGCTTCAAGGAAATCGAGTATTCGATAAACCGACATCGCTTGAATGTTTTGAGAAAAGTTGTGATTGCAGTAGTCAACTAGTTCGTAAGCAGAAAGCGGCTTCTCCGCATATAGCAGCGAAGTCAGTATCAATTTCCGTTTAGTAGTGAGTTGTTTACCTCGCAGCAGGCAGATTTTCTCTACCTGCTTCATGACGTCATCTACCGTTTTGAGCTTTCTCATATCTCTAGATGAAATCCAATGTGAGTAGTAAGCGACGTTCATTATCTGCAACATGTGGAGAGCGATGTATAAGTCCAGTGGCTTCATTGCCTTCCCAACCACTTCCTTTGAGCAGGGCAACATCGCCAGGCTGCATTCGTCGTATGGCACTTTCAGAGTCGTATAAGCCCGATAGGTGATCAGGTTGACCAAGACTACCGGCACCGAGTTTAGTGCGATCAATGGTATCGTTGGTTAACCATTCGGTCGCTCGGCCGGTATAAGTTATGACAAGTCTGCAAGGCACACGATCAAAGTGAAATTTCGGGCACATCGGGCTGTCTAGGCGAGTTAGTCTCAAACCTGCTTCTTTAACCTCAAACAAACAGCAGAACATATCGACGATTAAAGCAACATCTTCACTCAGCGCATCAGCACACGCATAGCCCTCTAACTTGCTTCGTACCCATTGTGCAGCATCATCTGGCGTGACACTTTGTACCAGTGCCAATCTAGGCTCCTGAGCCAGCATCAGATTAATGTCCTTCGTCAACTCTTTCGAGAGCGTTCGCTGCCATATGGCAATATTGTGCTCTGGTTTGTAGATGTCGCTAAGTATGTTCGCTGATGTCGATATCGCCAACGATGATGTTGTTTGGACACGAAGCGGGTTCTCAACTACATCAATGCTCATATATCTTCCTCCCAAGCGTTAAAAAGGTCAGGTAAAGGTTTTAATAACGTTGATTTTCTAGGGCTATGAGACCTAGTAATCGTTACGATTTCGCTCTAGTTCACGGACATATTGACACAGTCCCACCCCATGTAGAGTCAAGTCAGACAGCGCTTGTGAAGAAATCAACGTTTACTCTCTCTCAATAGGAGACTACTGGTTGTGAGATCAATTCTTTAAACAACAAATTGTAGAGCCCCAAACAAGGAAATGTTATAACATAACAATTAATCTTTTCAATATTTACCTTTTTTGATTAAAGATAATTAGGGGAACATCATGAGCATGCGAGCACGGAAATTATATTCCGCGATTAGAAAAGTAACGCGTGGGTGAATCGCCATAGACCCGACGAAACATCGCAATAAAGTTACTGGGCGTCGAATAACCTAAAGCATGTGCAATATCTCCCACCGATTCCCCTCGAGCTATCATTTCTAATGAATGTATTAGCAGTACTTGTTGCCGCCATTCACTAAAACTCATGTTTAACTCACTTCGAATCAATCGTCTTAACGTCCGAGATGAGACTGCCCCGATACAGGCCCAATGCTCCACTGAATGTTTGCTGTTTGGGTCTATTAAAATCGCTTGAGTAACTTTTTGCAGTCTCGGATCACTGGGCAGTGGGATGTAGAGTGACTCATGAGGGCTATTGACGATTTCATCGGATATTACGGCAAGAATACGTAAAGACTGTATGGATAGATCGTCTGTTTTACTCCATATCGATGCTCTAACCGATAGGGCTTTCAACACATCGCTAAGTTGGATCACACAAGGTCTCATTGGAAACCGCTCACAACTCTCTGGAGTAAACAGTAATGAACGACCTTTCAGAGAACCACAAAAATAAACACTGTGTATCGCACCCGGGGGGATCCAACCAGCTCGGTGAGGTGGTAGTATCCACGTTCCTTCATCGGTTTTGACCTGAATTAGCCCTTCATCTATACACAGTAACTGGCCTCGATGATGGCTGTGCCAATTATGTGGCCGTTGATCCAAATGGTTGAAGTCGCTCCTTTCATGCTGCCACTCCTTAACGATCAGTGCGGCGCCATTTTTCCATTCGCTGTAATCAGAGTTTGTCACTTTATTTACTCAATTCCATTTTGGCCATTATTCATTATTTTCTGTCCTCTTAACGTTACCATAGCAAGTTAGCGTTCGAGTAACATTTTAGCAACGATCATTTTATCGAAGGCAGAACCATCATGAACGAACCTATCTTTATTATCTATTACATTACAGCAGGCTTGGGCATTGGCTTTCTCGCTGGACTCGTTGGTGTGGGTGGTGGTGGAATGGCCGTCCCTATTTTTGCGTTTCTATTTTCACTACAGGGAATAGCTGATACGGAAGTAGTGCATCTTGCGTTAGGGACATCAATGGCTTCGATGATTATTACAACATTGGGCAGCATGCGCGCTCACTACAAAAAAGAGAATGTAGACTCGACAATGGTAGTAAAAATGTTGAGCGGAGTTCTAGTCGGAACATTTTGCGCCACATTCGTAGCATCGTATCTACAAGGAGTCTATCTGGCAGGCTTTTTCAGCGTATTCATGTTGTATGTTGCTTATAAGATGTTTCTCAACACTGAAAATGAGTACAACCCTAACCCACATGGGGCTATCGGTAATATCACTGTAGGCTCGGTGATTGGCTCTGTATCAGCACTTGTCTCTATAAGCGGTGCGGGGTTGATCATCCCCTATCTTGTCCAGCAAAATTTTGAGGTAAAACGTGCTATTGGTACCTCTGCTGCGATAGGTATCCCTATCGCGCTGTCAGGAAGCCTCGGTTACATGTTAAACGGATGGGGAAACACAGATTGGAACAACTTAGTATTAGGATACATATACCTTCCTGCAATGCTCAGCTTCTCCATTAGTAGCTACTTAACTACTAGCCTCGGCGTGCGTTGTGCAGAGTATTTCCCAAATAAAGTTCTTAAGAAAATCGTTGGTATTTTGTGTGTTCTTCTAAGTTTCAAAATGTTGGTACAAGTACTTAGTTAGAGCAAATAACACGGTCACTAGTAGGCCTTGCACTATGGTGAAAGGATAAGCCTGCAAAAACTTACTTCTCGCTTTGCTGGTCCAAGCACACAATGTGTAAGAAAGCTCCTCATTGTTGCACTCTTATGACTTTGTTAACCTGGCCAGAATTACATCCAAAATGTGCTGATGATTGTCCTTTCTGGAAACCTCGTCACGCTCCTGGCAAAGTGCTTCCTCCCCTTCTGATGCGAGAATTTTAATGCCACGCTCAGTACATTCTGCGAACGCACTAAACTGACTCGCACTAGGAATCTCTTGAAACGTCACATTGGGAAGATCAACAAGTGATTCGGCTGGTGTCAGTGCGGGATGTAGCCGATCAGAAAGCGTCACCACGGTGATAGCATTGTTCATCAAGGCCAGAGTTTCAGGGACAAAAGTTTTCGTTAGCTCAGGGTTGATAACGACGACCGATTTCAGTTTGTTTTCAGACTGAAATCGGGGGAATTTTTGATCCGGGATGCTGGTAATATCAACGTTATTTTCACGTAACCAATGACAGTCTACATTGGTGGCGTTGTGACACGATGTTCGATATTTCTCCGGGCTTATTTGCGCTCCGGAGAGCATCAGCATAGATGTGCCGCCCAGAAAAAAGCCGACCCCCTGCACTGCATCAGTATCTACGCCTCCGGACAGTATCCCGGCCGAACTTAATTCGTTCAGTCCAAGCACCAAATCACTGGTTCTGAATGTGATTTCATCAACAGCCATTTCTGCATTGATTTCGTTCGGTGTAGGAGGCTTTGGTACCACAACGACATAACCTTGTTGCGCCAGGCTCGAGGCTATCCAACCACTGTGGAAAAACGCTGACCGTGTTCCGCCCTGCGACAAAAGCACAACGGGAAATTTTCCACTTGCTAAAGGGGCATCTAACTGCGTTTCGACTGATTTAAAAATGTTCCCCCTACCAAACGTGAAATTGTTTTTTTCGTTAGTTGTGGGATACCAATAATAGACTTCTACTGGCTTATCTCTGTCTTCACTGAATCCCGTTTTGATTGTTAGCGCAGAATGGTATTTCGGCTCATTCGTACTGGCGCTGGCACTGACACACAATGTAGCGAGTAGAAAAGACATTATTATTTTGGTTTTCATTTTTCCCTCAGCCGGTCAACACATTCTTCTGCACGGCATCTAGAAAAATAACGCGCAGGAGATTCTCCATATATTTTGCGAAACATAGCAATTAAGCTATTCATAGTCGAGGTAACCCAAAGAAAATGATAGACCGCTCCAGCTAGAGCCTTTCTTTTCAATAATTTTCTGCGGATATCCACCATGCAGAAGTTTGTACTTTACTCATTGTAAACGACTAATCATTGCCTCTTAAGGCAACATTAGAAAACCAACCGTATTCACAATCCATAACTCCATAACTCATAGTTACACCGATGTATATCTAAGTGAGCCGAAGCTTCATTGCCCATCCAGTGCCCTTTGCATTTTTATAGCAAGGTAGCCAAGCACCATTTTATTACGGACCATTGCTGCGCGGCTAATGCTTTTGTTTTGTATCGTAACTGATTTGCTTACTGACGTTCTTTAGTTGCACTCCTACCTTATTAAATGCCTTTTGAATAGTTGTGGAAACATGCTGGCGGCCCTCTCCTTCAAAAAAGTTAGCTCGATCTTGCTTCGTTTCGAATACACAGACTATTTCTAAACTTTGTGGAAAAGAAGAGAATTTGACGGTATGAGTCACCCAAAGAAAGCCATCGTAGCCTTTTAGCGTATCTTCACAAACTTCGGTCAACACTCCTCTAATTAGATTCTCGACCTTCTTATCTGATTTGCGCATAAATTAAACTTCATTCCTATCTAACGCCTTTAATTAGGTTTCAGTGTACATTGTCTTAAACAGTATTTGGCAGTGGTATTTAGTCAATAGCCTGTAGATGAGGTTATTCGCACGAAGATTTACCGACCTACTCGCTTCGAACTACATCTTACGCTGTTAAAAATAAGCGCTTTGCAACTCTACAAAACGCTTCTAACTTATTAGATTATTTTAAGTGTGTTTCAAGGAATGCAGAAACCTTGTCCATTGCAATGCCGACTGCTTCTGGATGGTCATACAGTTCATAGTGAGACCAGTTTTCCAAATTAACCAGCTGTCGGTCTTTTGATTGAACAGAGCGGCCATAAATTTCCTGCCCATCACGATAAGCACCAAACGCCCCGACTTTTTGCCCTACCACGGCCATAACAGGCTGAGTCAATAACGTTTCGGCAAATGCAAAGGCATCCCAGCTCAGTGTTTTCTGTGCATGTGAAAACAGCATACGAGTTGCACCACCTTCGGTTTGTCCACGTGATGTTTTGTAGTATTCAGTAGCTTCGAACACGTCTCGTTCTGTTAATCCATTTTCTTTTGCAAATTCAATATTTGGAGGAAGAAGTTCATCGATTTTCAGCTCTGAGCCGCGAGCTTCGGCTGTTCTCTGTGCAGCCATAGCTTCAAGATTGGCGATAGGGTCGTACATACTAAAGCCTTCACGGAACAAGCGACCTAAGTTAACAGGCGTAATACCTACGACAGCTTTCAAGCGCTTTTCGGTTAGGGCTGAATTGATCATGTAACCACCACCGCCGCAGATACCGAGTCCACCAATTCTATTCTCATCGACATAAGGTAAAGTCACTGCATAGTCGATAACGCGACTGATATCTTCAACACGTTGACTTGGGTCTTCTACGTAGCGAGGCAATCCCCCCGATTCTCCTTGGAAGCTCGCGTCAAATGCGATCACGACGTAACCTAACTCAGCAAGGGCTTTACCATAGACAGCGCTGGATGTTTGTTCTTTACAACTACCAAAAGGATGAACACTTATCATTGTTGGGTAGCGTTTCGATTCATTGAAGCCTTCTGGAAATAAAATTAATGCAGACATATCCCAGGCCATATCAGCATTTCTAAAAGTGATTTTTTGCATATTCATAATCAATACCTTAAGAGTAAAAAGCCTTGAGAGCAGAAAGGCTCGAAGCAATTGAGCCTTTCATCGGGAATATTAAAGAGTGCGTTGGAAGAAAGATGCGAGTTGGGATACTGCGTCATCGACGTATTCGGCAACATCATAAAGCGACATATGGTTTGCACCATCAATGGCATACAAGGTTTTATCTGAACTCGCTGCACGTTCTATCAGGTCATCACTCATCCATTTGCTGCCTGCGTCACTACCAACGACAGCAAGAATTGGCTGAGTTAGGAATGCTTCCGCTTTGTGGTACGCATCGTAAGTAATGATCTGGTTTAAGTTACGAGTTAGAGCAAAACCCGGCGCATTTGGATGTTCACAACGTGGTGTGTGGTAATACTCCCAAGCTTCGCGTAGCTCTGCATTTGAGGCATCTTCTTCAAGCATCGGAGCTAGAGGAATAGTCGCGAATTCTGTACCATTCGTGTCGGTTGTGCGAGCATTCGAACCAAATTCTAAGTAACCAACAGCGTCAGCATCGTTAACCGAATTATCCCAACCATTACGGAACATTTGGCCAATGTTTACGGCACTAACCATACCCAGTGCTTTGATTCGACGATCATTGATCGCTGCATTTGCACTATAGCCCGCACCAGCACAAATCCCCATTGCGCCAATTTTATCGTTATCGACGTACTCTAACGTTGTCAGATAGTCGACGACTGCGCTCACGTCTTCAGTACTCGTGTAAGGGTTTTCCATTTGGCGAGGCTCACCTGTACTTTCACCTTGATACGAACGGTCAAACGCAATGGCAATTATGCCGCTTTTTGCAAGTTTACTCGCATATAGGCCTGCGGTTTGCTCTTTTACGCCACCACCTGGGTGTGAAACAACAACCGCCGCATATTGTTTACTTGCATCAAAATCTGTAGGGAAGTTGATAACCGCTGAAATCTCAATACCTTGACCATTGAGATTTTTGAAAGTGACTTTAGACATAGCGACATTCTCCAATAGAGGTTAACTGTTCATCTCAGGCTGACCTAAGCTTCGAGGTAATATTAGTCAACACACTGTTTCGGATAAATATCGCTTTATCTACATGACTGTTTAGTTATACTTAACAAATGAGAATAGAACCTTCTTTAATTTCATCACTGACGTGGTTTGCACATATTGCTCGCCATCGCAGTTTCACTAAAGCAGCCTTAGAAATGGGGATAACCCGTGCTGCCTTATCACAACACCTGAAAGCGTTAGAGCAACAGCTACAAGTTCGGTTAATCAATAGAACCACTAGAAGTATGTCGTTGACTCAAGAAGGCCAACGTCTGCTTGATATTTTGCAACCTTCATTGATGAACATTGAGCAGGTCGTTAACGAATTGAACGACTCTCATCTTGAGCCTTCGGGATTAATCCGTATCAGTGTATCAAGAACCGCTGCTCGGCTGCTTATTGAGCCCTATCTAGGTGAGTTCCTCTCTCGTTATCCTAAAATACGCCTAGAGCTAATTATGGATGATGGGTTTTCTAACATCGTCGCAGAAGGCGTTGACGCTGGCATTCGCTTAGGGTTAAGCTTAGATGAACATATGGTTGCGGTCCCTATTACTCCGCCGTTAACAACTGCAATAGTGGGCTCTCCTGAATACTTTAGGCAAAATGGACTACCTCAAACTCCTGAGGATTTAGAAGGTCACAATTGCCTTGCTTATCGTTTTACCTCTAGCGGAACAATTGATCATTGGTCGCTAACCTCTCCAGATGTTGCAAAGCGCACCCTCGTTTTCGAGCCTAAAGGCAATGCTATTTTTAATGATGACTATAGTATGTTACAAGCTGCAATACAGGGTGTGGGTTTAGTGAAGCATATTGATTTATGGGTGGAAAAGCACATAAATGAGGGAAGATTGACCCGAGTTCTGACACCTTGGTGCAAAGAGTTTCCTGGGTTTTATTTATATATACCTTCACGAGAGCATATGCCGAAAAAAATCCGCGTCTTGATGGATTTTTTAATCGAAAAGCGCGAAGCTCTGAAACTCAAAGAGTAATTACCAAATTGCTTTAAATAAAAAAAGCGAGCACGAGGCTCGCTTTTAACTTTCTGTTTTCGTTATATATTACAATAGCTCAACCGATTGTTTAGCTATCACAAATTCCTCGTTAGTAGGAATAACAAGAGCTTTGGCACCTAACAACTCAGATGTTGCAATAACACCTGCGTTACCAAATCTTGCATCTTCGTTACCTTTCTCATCTTCAACAAAACCTAACAGCTTTAGGTTTTTCAAGATTTCACGACGAATTGGTAGTGAGTTTTCACCAATACCACCAGTGAAGATGATGCCGTCTAATGAATCCAGAGCCGCTAGGTAGGAAGTAATGTATTTCGCAACGCGGTAAGTGAAGATCTCAAATGCCAACTTCGCACGTGAATTCCCCGCTTCCATTGCTTCTAGTACGCCACGAGCATCACTTGTCACACCAGATACACCTAAGAAACCTGACTTCTTGTTCATCATCTCGAACACTTCGTCTTTTTCCCAGCCTTTACGGAAAAGAAACTCGATAACACTTGGATCAAGGTCACCACAGCGAGTGCCCATCATTAGGCCAGCTAACGGCGTCAAACCCATACTTGTATCAACACATTCGCCATTTTTAACCGCACTCACTGATGCACCGTTACCTAAGTGCACAGTGATAAAGCTGCTCTCTTCAACCGGCTTATCTAGCATTTTCGCTGCTTCACGGCTTACGTAGTAGTGGCTTGTACCGTGAGCACCGTAACGACGCACTTTATGCTCTTCGTAAAGCTCGTAAGGAAGTGCGTACATAAAGGCTTTGGCTGGCATTGTTTGGTGGAAAGCAGTGTCAAATACAGCAAATTGAGGCAGTGAAGGGAACGCCGCCATTGCCGCTCTCATGCCTTCAGCGTTCGCTTTGTTATGAAGTGGTGCAAGTTCAGCAAGGCGCTCTACTTCTTGAATAACTGTTTCATCAACTTTCACAGTTCCTTTAAAGGTTTCACCGCCTGCGACAATGCGATGGCCTACAGCGACAAATTTTGAGCTCAAACCTAGAGTTTCGAGTAGTTTTACCACTCGCTCAACAGCGTACTGATGATGGTTACCGCCAGCCGGAATTGCTTCAACGGTTTTTTCTCCCTGATATTTCCAACTGATTTCAGCTTCAGGTAGGCCAAAACACTCACCAATACCTGATACCAAAGCTTCACCGGTTTCAGAATCAATAACAGCAAATTTTAATGAAGAGCTACCAGAGTTGATCACCAGTACAAACGAATTAGACATGAAATAGTTATCCTGTTGTAGAGCAGAGGTTGTAATAGCGCTTGTGCGCTGCGTACTTCTTGTTTTCCCCTCTATTATTCAATAATTTTTTAATCTTTCAACAATCTTTTAGTAAAAGCGATTTGATTGAACAAATTTTGTTGATCTATAGCAAGTTTTGATTTTATTTGAAGGCTAAAAAATATCACTTGTTAAACATAATTTATGAATAGGTCAATTTGTACAAAGTCAGATATATAAGCTACGTTGTTTATTGGGTGAACAAAAATAACAAACCAATCAATAAATCGGGGTAATAATGTGCCCACTATTGCATTTCTATTAGTAATCTTAGGTTTGATTTTGCTCTGCTGGGGATGGCAGATGACAAAAAACATCTGCTCGAAAACTGACGTAACCGGGTGGACTTTCCTATTATTGTTAATCAGCTGTTTCATTTTTGCTTATGCCGTTTTTTTGCACGCCATCATGCAAAAACCTATTGCTTCTCTCTTAGAAACGGGGGTTTCTCTTATACTTTTTGGCGGCAGTATCTTTGTCGTGCTGGTGATTAAGTGGAGCAACGATTCGATATTAGAGCTTCATACTGTTGCTGAAAGAGAGAAGCGCAATGCCGTCCATGACGCTCTTACTGGGCTCCCTAATCGTAAATACTGCTTTGAGTCTATCGAAGACATGACACAACCTGAAGGCCAATGACTGATTCAAATTATGAGATAACCTCAAAAACGTCGAAAGATTGATAATACGTTTCAAGGTAAGCCGGTTAATTTCTTTTCACAGCAAGCCGCACTGAAGGCTCACGCTCTATCGTTGAGAACACGATTGCGCTAGCACATGGATTAGGGTATTAGGTCGTAGCAGAAGGCGTTCAAGACATGGACACACTGCATTTTTCGAGAAGTCGAGGCTGTGACATCATTCAGGGTTACTTGTTCTGCCCTGCCCTTAGACGAAGTAATAAGTTGGGTAAACAAACACGATGAAAAGCAAAACCGTATTAGACGCGCATAAAAAAGCCGAGCACTTTGCTCGGCTTTCAATTCTTTTTGTAGCAACTTAAACCGTCGCTTTAATCACTCGTGATTATGCGTCTGTACGACGGCCACGACCGTGACCACGTTCACCACGATGTGCACCACGGTGATCACCACCACGGTTGCGATCGAAACGACGTTCGCCACCTTCACGATTGCCATCGCGGTTGCCGTCACGGTTACCACGGAAGCCACCTTCGCGACGGCCGCCTTCACGACGATCACCACCACGGTTGCCGCCTTCGCGGTTGCCACGGTAACCACCGCCATCACGACGACCACCATCGCGACGACCACCGTCACGGCGACCACCACGAGACTCGCGGAAATCATCGAAGTCACATACTACAGCACCAACATCTTGTTGACGGATACGTAGTTTGCTTAGCTTGTTCGCCGCGTCTGAAGTCATTGCTTTAGGTAGCTGTACGAATGTGTGACCTTGAGCTAGCTTGATCGCACCGATAGAACCTTTACCTAGACCTAGTTCGTTTGCTAGAGCGCCAACGATGTCTTTAACTTGAACGCCTTGCTCACGACCAACTTGAAGCTGGTAAGTATCCCAGTCTTGGTTGTTGAAGTTACGACCGCCGTCGCGACCACCTTCACGGCGCTCTTTACGACGTTGCTTGTCACGCTCAATTGCTTCAACCATTGGGTCTTCGCCAATGTAGAACAGAGGACGTTTGCCTTGCTGACGCTTAAGAAGCATAGCAGCAAGTGTTGCTGGGTCGATGTCTAGAGAACTTTGTAGTTTCTCTACCAGCTCAGCAAATTTGTCTAGTGCTTTGTGCTCTTTCTCTGCTTCAAGCTCAGCGCCTAGCTTAGCTAGACGAGCTTCAGCAACTTGGTCACGTAGAGGAAGTTGGATTTCTTCCATAGATGACTTAGTTACACGCTCGATAGTGCGAAGCATACGAATTTGGTTAGTGCGAACTAGAAGGATCGCTTTACCCTTACGTCCAGCACGGCCAGTACGACCGATACGGTGGATGTATGACTCAACATCAAATGGGATGTCGTAGTTGAATACGTGCGTAATACGTGGAACGTCAAGACCACGAGCTACAACATCAGTTGCAACTAGGATGTCAATAACACCTTGTTTGATGTGATCAACAGTACGTTCACGTAGAGACTGAGGAATGTCACCGTGCAGTGCAGCTGCTTTAAAGCCACGTGCAGATAGCCAGTCAGCCAGACGCTCAGTATCTTGACGAGTACGTACGAATACGATTGACGCGTCAGTTTCTTCAGTTTCAAGAAGACGAGACATCGCTTCATCTTTCTCTACACCTTTCACTACCCAGAACTGTTGTTGAACTTTGTCTACAGTGTGGTTTTTACCAGCAACGTCAACCGTTACAGGGTCACGAAGGAAACGTTCAACGATCTTCTTCAGCATTGGAGGCATAGTTGCAGAAAACAGAACGCGTTGTGCTGACTCTGGAGCGTGCTCCATGATCGCAGTTACGTCATCTACGAAACCCATGTTTAGCATTTCGTCTGCTTCATCAAGAACGAAAGTACTAACTTCGTCTAGGTGTAGACGTTCGCGATTGATCAGATCTTGAACACGGCCTGGAGTACCAACAACTACATGAGCGCCACTTTTAAGAGCACGCATTTGGTCGACAATAGATGCGCCACCGTAAATCTCTAGAACTTTCAAACCTTTGATATTTTTACCAAGGTTTTTCATTTCCGCTGCAACCTGAATTGCCAGCTCACGAGTCGGAGCAAGTACAATCGCTTGCGGTTTGCGTTGGTTTAGATCGAGTTTGTTGAGAAGAGGCAGAGAGAACGCTGCTGTTTTACCTGTACCTGTTTGAGCTTTACCCAGCGCGTCAGCACCTTCCAATAGGTGTGGGATTGCCGCAGCCTGAATTGGAGTTGGTGACACGAAACCCATTCCGTCTAGAGCAGAAAGGATAGAATCATTCAGAGATAAATCACTGAATTGAATAACAGAATCTTGCATTGGGATCCTACTTAATTAAACAAAAAAACAGTCCCATATGCTCTTCCAATTCGATACTGATCCATCCAGATACTGATTCCATTCAGACGGGAACACAGCACAGTACACAACCGCGATAAGCCATTAGGGACGACTAAGGGAGGCGGATTATTCCTTAAAAGCATAAAAAAATCCAGAAAAAATTGAATTACATCACAATTTATTCTCAACAATGGTATTTTTAGCATATTTTTCCACCAGCCCTACCATTCCCCGTAGATTCGCGTAGCTCACAGATGAGAATTTCATCAATATTTAAGCCAATTTCTCGTGGTTAAATAGGCAAAATTCACGGCGAAATTACGCTCCACAGGTAGTAATAATAGCTCGCAATGATTATAGTGTGCCCAACTCCATAGGTAATTTAAGAAAAGATGTTTCAAGATAACCCACTACTCGCTCAGCTTAAGCAGCAAATCCAAGAAAACCTGCCTAAAAAAGAAGGCTCAATAAAAGCCACAGATAAAGGCTTTGGCTTTTTGGAAGTGGACAGTAAGACTAGCTTCTTCATCCCGCCTGCGTACATGAAAAAGTGCATGCACGGTGACAAAGTCGTCGCCATTATCCGCACCGAAAATGAACGCGAAGTTGCAGAGCCACAAGAGCTGCTGGAACAAGCCGTGACTCGCTTTATTGGTCGAGTAAAAATGTTCAAAGGCAAGCTCAACGTAGCACCTGATCACCCACAGCTTAAAAAGCTATCTCTTAAAGCGAAATTAAAGAAAGGTCTAAAACCTGACGAGTTCGCCGAAGGTGATTGGGTTGTCGCACATCTTACTCGCCACCCTCTAAAAGGTGATAACTCTTTCTTCGTAAAAATTTCTGAAAAAATCACTGACGCGAATGATAAAATTGCGCCTTGGTGGGTAACGCTTGCTCAAAACGATCTACCAAACTCTGAGCCAGCAGGCATCGATAACTGGGAACTGAAAGACGACGCGGAGCTAGAACGCGTAGACATGACTCATGTTCCATTCGTCACTATCGACGGTGAGTCGACTAAAGATATGGACGATGCGCTGTACGCGAAGAAAACCGTATCTGGCGATTTCGAACTCACCATCGCTATTGCGGACCCAACCGCCTACATCACACCTGAAGATGAAATGGATAAAGTAGCGCGTGAACGTGGCTATACTATTTATCTTCCAGGCCGCAACATCCCGATGCTACCTCGCGATTTAGCGGACAACCTATGTTCTCTGATTGAAGGTGAAACCCGCCCTGCTATTTGCTGTACCGTAACGGTAAGTAAAGATGGTGTGATTGGCGACGATATTAAATTCTTCGCGGCAAACATCAAATCACATGCACGCCTAGCATACGATCACGTGTCTGATTGGTTAGAACACGACAGCTCTGAAGCATGGCAGCCATCTGAAGAGATCGCGACCATCGTTCGTGATCTTTATGAGTTCTCTCTTGCTCGCTCTGAATGGCGTGAGAAAAACGCAGTGGTCTTCCCAGACCGCCCTGACTACCGTTTTGAGCTCAGTGAAGATAACGATGTAATCGCTATCCACGCAGACATGCGCCGCAGTGCAAACCGCCTTGTTGAAGAATCCATGATTACCGCAAACATCTGTGCAGGTCGTACATTACGCGATAAATTTGAAACAGGTGTCTTCAATACGCATGCAGGTATCAAGAGCGAGAAGATTGAGGAAGTGGTTAAACTTGTCAATCCAGAAGGCCAGTTGGAGTTCACAGCGGAGTCTATTGCTACACTAGAAGGCTTTGCTGCGTTGCGCCGCTGGTTGGCTGCTCAAGAAACGTCTTATCTAGATAACCGTATTCGTAAGTTCCAAGCATACAGCGAAGTGGGTAATCAGCCTCTGCCTCATTATGCAATGGGTTTAGACATCTATGCAACTTGGACATCACCAATTCGTAAATACGGTGATATGATCAACCACCGTATGTTGAAGGCCGTCATCCTTGGTAAAGAACCTGTACAAAAACCAGATGACCAAGTAGGCGAAGAGCTAGCTCTACATCGTAAACATCATAAAATCGCTGAGCGAAATGTCTCAGATTGGCTATATGCACGCACGCTTGCTGATGAGCCGAGCAAGAAAACTTGTTTCACAGGTGAGATTTTCGATATTAATCGTGCAGGCGCACGTGTCCGACTTCTCGAAAATGGCGCAGCAGCCTTTATTCCTGGTGCACTAATTCTTGATAATAAAGAAAGAATTGAGTGCAATGGCGACAACGGTACCATCTCTATCGATAAAGAGGTCGTATACAAACTTGGGGATACATTGGAAATTGTCCTTACGGACGTAAACCAAGAAAACCGCAGTTTAGTTGCAAAGCCAACCCAGGTATTCGCTGAACAACCAGCAGCACAAACAGAACAGACTGTAAGTGAATAATACCGAATGAAGTTAAAAGGCGCTCTATTGAGCGCCTTTTTTATTTGTTATGTAAAACGATAAGAAAGAGTATGCCGAACATTGAGATCATTCGCTTTAAACACTTCACTGCGCGCAAAAGTGAGCGTTACACTGCAACACATAATGGGTTATATATTGTTGAAGAAGGTGCCCTATTAGTTCATCAACCTAATGGCGAGCAATTTGAACTTAAAGCCGGAGATTTCACACTCTATAACTCCGCAGATCTGAGCAGTGCAGAAGCCGTCTCTAGTGACGGAGGCTTTAAAGCACTGGCTTTAGTCTTCAATCCAAATATATTCTGTGACTTTAAGAAAGCGCACCCGATGCTACGTTCCAAAACGGAAGAAAGGCGCTTCTATCCTTTTTCAACGCAATCCAGTAGCGAAGTAGCACAATTGAAGGACATGTTGGTTAAGTTAGCGAGTCGCAATGCTCCAGACTACACACAAAGCCATATCGCAATGGCATTGCTGTCGTTGATGGTTGAGGTAGAGCCAAACATCCTATCTATCATAGATGATGCAAGTAGCCTGAGCGACTCTCAAAAAGCCATTAAGTACATTGAGGGTAATATTGAAAAAGACATCACGCTAGAAGGCTTAGCGGCTCATATGAGCATGTCCATCGCAACCTTAAAACGTCGCCTCGCCGCAGATGATCTTTCGTTTTCTCAGATATTAAAGGTGAAACGGATAAACTTCGCAGCAACCCAACTGCGCAAGTCAGAAAAATCAATAACAGAAATAGCGTTTGAGTCTGGCTTTAAAAGTGCAGCGCATTTCAGTACAGCATTTAAATCCGTTTACAACATGACCCCCAAAGACTTTAGAAACCAAGTTGTTAGGCCTAAAGTATAAATCATGTCGGCATTCGCATCCGTTGGGCTCGCCCTATTCCCAAAAACACGCTTGAGGATCGCGCTCCAACTCGTTGAGTAAGTCCTCAAGCATTCGGCTAAATGGAAGTGGCTTATAAGGCACCCACCTTAACAGCTCGTTGTGATATGTGGGAACATAGAAATACCAAAGTTGGTTTTCCTCATCAAACATGATCTTCGCGACGGGAGAAGTATACTCGCTATGCTGGGAGTCGAGGAGAAAATGCGCCCGATGAAGCTCAACGCCATTTTCTACTAGCTCATAGAGGCACTTGCCCTGTTCGACAGGCAAGTTAGCATTACGCGCAGAGCAGAGCGATTGAACTGATTTGTATAAACGACTTGTCGCCATTTGGGACACTGACATCAACGTTCTCCCGATGGATGATAGTTAGAGCTGTCGATCCTAGTATATAACCTTTACATCATCACCGATGGTAGTTATCTACCTAACTCAAGTATAAGATAGCTATATTATCATTTGCCCAGATTATCATCTCAGTCCACTTGGAAACGCTAGCTCCATCACCTCTTGACTAGAAACAATTCCCCTGTTTAGCGCTAACAGTTCACAAAAGTGTAACCTGAACGCAATATCATAAACTCTGCTTTATCCCGTATATGGAGTTTAATATGTTACGTTTTACTGTGGCGACGTTATTGGCCATAGCAGTCTCCCTCCCTACCATTGCAAAAGAAATCAACATCTCGGGTTCAACGTCGGTTGCTCGTGTGATGGATGTACTTGCTGAGGAATACAACAAAACACACCCAGACGATTACGTTGCTGTTCAGGGCATTGGTTCGAGTGCTGGTATCACCATGGTCAATAAAGGAGTAGCCGAAATAGGCATGAGCTCTCGCTATCTGACTGAAAGCGAAAAAGGTGAAGATCTCAATGTATACCCTATCGCTTATGATGGCCTCGCTGTTGTTGTAAACCGTACCAACTCTGTAGAAAACCTTTCTCAGCAACAGCTGTTTGATATTTACAAAGGTAAGATTAAGAATTGGAAAGAGGTCGGGGGCGCAGATCAGCCTATCGCGGTGGTTACTAGAGAAGCGTCTTCAGGTTCACGTTACAGCTTCGAAAGCTTGCTGGGACTGACCAAAATCGTTAATGATCGCCTTGTCTCGGATATCAGCCCAAACAACTTGGTTGTAAACAGCAACAGCATGGTAAAAACCATTGTTAACCATAACACTCGCGCCATTGGTTTTATCTCTGTAGGGTCAGTAGATCGCTCGATCAAGGCGATTCAGTTAGATGGTATTGACCCAACCTCGACAAACATTAGCAATCATAAGTACAAGTTGGCGCGACCATTCCTAGTGCTATACAAAGTAGATAAGATTAGCGATGCAGGTAAAGGTTTTATCGCTTTCCTTCGTTCAGAGCAGGGACAAAAAGCGATTGCAGATTACGGTTATACACCAGTAAAAAACTTTAATCAGTAAAAATAAAAAAGAGAGCACCTTGATGCTCTCTTTTCCTATGTCGTGTTCTCTCCGGTTTCGGAATTAGAAATGCAGTTGAATTACAGAGACCACAACCGCACCAGGTCGACGAATACCTTCAATTTCCACTTTAATTTCGCGCTCAATCTCCAAACCTTTTTTGATTGGCGTTACTTTTGTTAACGTGCTGACTGCACGAACATTATTGCCTGCTTTGACAGGGTAAGGGAAACGGACTTGGTTTAAACCCAAGTTAACTACCATTTTAGCTGTTGGGAACATTGGCTTGTCTGGATCAACTGAATCCGTCAGTTTAGGCAGCAATGCTAATGTTAAAAAGCCATGAGCGATAGTTGTCTTAAATGGAGATTCAGTTGAAGCACGCTCTGGATCAGTATGAATCCATTGCATGTCTTCCGTTACCGCACCAAATTGGTTAATACGTTCTTGAGACACATGAACCCAATCACCAGTGTGAATAACTTCGCCAATTTTTTCACTTAACTCGTCATAAAGCTTTTGAGCCTCAGGTGCCATTACGATCGGTGCAGGTTGAGGTGCAACTTCTTCGTTGACGGCTGGCTGCTGGTGATCACGAACTTTTGAGAAAAGAAAGCTATTTTGAGCTTTCCCCAAAAAGTCACTCCAATAATCGCGTAACGTTGGAGACATCCAATTCATAAACTCGGATTGATGAGCAGAAATCGCATCAACTTTGTCTTTAAATAGATTTGTGACCTTCATAAACACCCTTAAGAATTCTAAGCACAACTGGCTATACCAGTTAATTTTGAATTAGTTCACAAAGTCTTGCAAATACTTTCGGGCGAACACATGTACCCTAAAAGCATGTTATGTCTTATATATCAGCAAGATAACAATAAAACACCATTTTATTGACGTGCGCCAATATAAAGTAAAAACTCTATAAATTGGTACTTTTTGTCCCTTTTTCACTCCGTTTTCAAACTGTCCAACATCACATCAGTGATCATAAAACAAGCAAACAGTACTTCTATTATAATTCAGCACTTTACAAGTCGGGCTATGCTCCTTATTATACCGCCCACAACGGAGAGATGGCTGAGTGGTTGAAAGCACCGGTCTTGAAAACCGGCATACGTTAATAGCGTATCTAGGGTTCAAATCCCTATCTCTCCGCCACTTATTTAGAGAGCTCGCATTTATTGCGAGCTCTCGTCGTTTTAGCTCTTACAAAAACGAGATTTAGAAATCCTCGCTCGTAAGCGAATCCAGCACTTCACTATATTCGAGTTAAAAGCCCGCTAATTTTTAGCGGGCTTTTAACTTCGATTTTCTAAAGTTTAAGCAAACTTCTTAATCATTTCAGACAAGTCATTGGTGCAATTTTGCACTTTGGTGTTCATATGATTCGTTTCAGTCATCAGTTCATACGATTCACTGTACTTTAAATTAAGCGACTGGATGTTTTCATTTATTTCATCCGTTACATAAACCTGCTCTTCTATCGCGACCGCAATTTGTTGGTTTCGTTCGACGACGTCCTGAACAAGGGATTCCAATTGTTGAATGCTATCCAAAGCAGTACCTAACAATGTTACCGTTCCGGTCGACATTTCATTACCTTTCTCTAACGCAGAAACCGCTGATTTGCTCCCATTTTGAATCCCTTCAATGGCCGATTTAATCTCTGTTGTCGATTCCTGAGTTCTTTTAGCTAAGGTTCTCACTTCATCTGCTACAACGGCAAACCCTCTGCCTTGTTCGCCTGCCCTCGCGGCTTCAATTGCAGCGTTCAACGCTAATAAATTAGTTTGTTCGGCAATACCATTGATGACTTCAACAACGGTTCCAATTTGCTCGGTTTGTTGGTTCAAACGTATGACCACTTTAGATATTTCGCCGAGCTCACCCACCAACTCTAAAACCGATTGGTTAACATTATCGATAACGCTACGGCTGTCTATCATCGTATTTTGCGCTTCTAACGTAGCCTCGGCGGTCGCTTGAGCATTATTTGATATCTCAGATGAAGAGGCTTGCATCTCGTTGACCGCTGTTGCGACCGAGTCAATCTCCACTTTCTGTGCGCTTAAGTTCTCCGTCACTTGCTGGCTATTTGTCGCAGCACTGTTAGCACTTGCGCGCGTTTCTTCGCAAGAGTCTTTTACAGACACGCCAACGCGCCCCAATAGCGCATTTGCAAATTGCTTACGCATCTTCATACCCAGCTCAATCTCAGCCAGATCGTTGATTCTTCCGCAATAAATATATTCCATGAGTGGATTGTTGAAGTCTTGCCTAGCCTGTTTAGCGAGCTTCTCAACTGGTCTGGTTAATACATAAATAGAGAAAACGGAAAGTAACGCAACAACGCCAAACGCTATCACTGGTGATTGATTCATTTGTAGAATGAGTAAGCCAAGAAGGTTTGAAATTAAAAGGAAGAAGGCCGATCTCATCCACAAACGTGTACGAGGAAGATACATTTTCCACGGCTTACGATTATTTCGAAGCTTCGAATACGCTTTTTCCGCTCGCTGGATGTGTATACGCTCAGGTTTAAATCTCACTGATTGGTATTCCACAACTTCACCATTAGATTTTATAGGAGAAGCAAACGCGTCAACCCAATAATAGCCGCCGTTTTTACGTCGATTTTTGACCATTCCCATCCAGTGTTTGCCAGTTTTCAGGTGAGTCCATAAATCTTTAAAAGCCTGTTTTGGCATATCAGGATGACGCACAACATTGTGGGGTTTACCGATAAGCTCCCCTTCATCAAACCCCGCTACTTCATTAAAGTTTTCACTGGCATATTTGATGTAACTGGAGGTATCGGTAATGGAAACTAGGCTGTAACTCGAAGGGTAATCGTATTCCGTTTCACTCATAAACATGTGTCCTTACATTGATTAATTAACAAACGGCAAATATGAATTTATCAGCATAACATTTACATGCATAATGATAGGTTGATTCAAAAATAAAACAAAATTATTGACAAGCTTACTTGTTACTTAATGACTCTAGTCGCATTTTTATCCTCTAATACAAGGCTTCGTTAATATGCACAAGACTGAGCACTGTTCAAAATTAATACACAAAAGCGCTTCCGTACTGAGTTCGTAAATTGTTATAAGTAATCCACTAAAACGAAAACAAGGAAGACAAACACAATGACTATTCACTTTCGTCAGCTTGCAGCTAAGAGAAACACGACACACTTGTTTATTGACGATTGGAAAATTAACACTCAGCAGTCTTGGGGGATATTCAGCGCGGATGGAGATATTGGCTCTCTGCTTGGAGACCTTATTTGTGATGAAATGTCACCAAATAGTGGGGAAATTGAGCTAAATGGGCTGTCCGTTGCGCAAGTGTCGTTATCAGAGCAACAACGATTACTGGAAAGAGAATTAGAAAAGGATGATACGGATTTTCTTGATCGTATCGACCAAGGAAGCACTGTTTATTCATTAATCCTCGAACAGAGCCAAGACACTAACTTAACTGAACAGCTAGTTAATGATCTCGACCTAAGTCATCTTAGAGATAGTGGCTTCCGTGTTCTCTCTACCGGAGAAACCAGAAGAGTAATGCTCGCCCGAGCTTTAGCCACACAACCTGACTTAGTATTACTCGATAATCCATTTACTGGCTTAGATATTGCGCACCGAGCTGCTCTCGCTCGCTATTTACACTCGCTTTCTCAAAATGTGCAACTACTCATAACCTTCTCTCGCGAATCTGACATGCCTGAGTGGATCAATAGCATCGCGCTTTTCAGTGCAGGAAAGCTTGATAGTACAATGGATAAGTCCAGTTGGGATAATCATCCAATCATTGGACAAATTAAATCTCAGTCAAAGCAACAGAGTGAAGAAATGATGAGCTTGATACGTCAGCATCAGCACTCGACACCATTCAACAACCCAATATTTGAACTAAAGAATGGGACTGTTGAATACACCGATAAGAAGATTTTTACTGACTTGAACTGGCGCATAGACAAGGGCCAACATTGGCAGGTCAAAGGCCCAAATGGTTGTGGAAAGAGTACCTTACTTGGATTGATCTTTGGCGATCATCCGCAATGCTACAGCAATGACATTGATATTTTTGGTACAAAGCGTGGTACTGGCGAGACAATCTGGGAAATTAAGCAGCATATCGGTATGGTGTCTTCAGCGCTACACCTCCAATATCGAGTCAATTGCAGCGCATTAGAAGTCATTTTGTCAGGATTTTACGATTCGATTGGGTTGTATAACCAGCCAACTCGCAAAGAAATGGATATTGCAAACGAGTGGCTCGATATCTTACATATGAGCCAGTACAAAAAAACCTCATTTAAGCAATTAGAGTACGGCCAGCAGCGACTGTTACTGATTGCAAGAGCCATCGTGAAACAACCCACATTATTGATTTTGGACGAGCCGTATCAAGGGTTAGATTTTTTGGGTAGACGGTTAGTTAAGAACACACTTGAACTCATCGCTAGAGAGAATTTAAGCCAACTATTGTATGTGTCTCACTACCAAGAAGATCGCTTAGATAGCATCAAAAATGAGTTAGAGTTTGTGTTTGATGAAAATGCTCAGTGTTATAGAGCTAACGTCTACCAATCATAATGACTTCGCTGCGCAAGCTGCTCATAAGGTAATGGTTTGGAGTACAGGTATCCCTGATGATACCTCACTCCCATCTGCTTTAAGTGTTCAGCTTGCGCTATGGTTTCCACGCCTTCAGCGATCAATTGTACTTGTAATTCTTCCGCGAAATGAACCATCGCTTTTAAGACAGAAGCACTAAGGCTAGGAATACCAATGGTTTCGACAAAGCACTTATCGATTTTTAAGTAATCTATGCGCATGTGCTGTAGAAATGCTAACGAGGTTTGGCCAGTTCCAAAATCATCGATCAGCACATCAATACCATGCACTCGCAGCGCTGCAATGCATTTTCTCGCCTCTGAATCAATGAGCTGGCGCTCCGTTATCTCTACCCCTAATGAGACTTTGTTTCGGCTCAACTGTCTGTCGAGCAATTGAATTTTTCTGATCGCGTTTGGTCCGACTAAATAACCAGGCGGCACGTTAATACCAAGGTGGACAGGCTGATCAAAGCCTAATTTACTGAAGTCCTCTGCCGCTTTATCCAGAACGAAATCAGTAAGTAAAAAAACCAATCCACTTTGCTCTGCCGCAGGGACAAACTCATCCGGAGAAATGAACCCCTTACTTTGATGCTCCCATCGCACAAGCGCTTCAAACCCGAATAACTGGCCGGTATCAACGTTAACTTGCGGTTGGTAATACAGGGTCAACTCTCCTCTTTTTATTGCTCTTTTAAGATCCAGTATCAAGTTGCGATGAGGATCAATAAATTTATTCAACGCATACAAACAAAGGTAGATCACGAAAATAATTGGAATTGAGTACAAAAAATAGGAAAGTGTTCTCTGTTTGACGAAAAGATCGCTGGCTTCACTCAAAGCTTCATACTCAAACATTTGCGACGATTTGATACCGATAGGATTACTTCCCGCTCTTAATGCTCCTTCGGGTGAAACTTGCTCATGAATAAACAGCGCAGAGCGTTTTAGGCGTAAATCGTTGTTAAACCCTATTGTCGCATTAAAGTAGTCATGATCGATAATCGTTACGGCTTGATAACCGCGCTCTCCTTCCGTTACCACAAGCAAGAACTGATCGTACAAACTATCTACACTACCAAACGCTAGCGTTTGTCCCTTAGGAAAGGTGATGTGCTCAGCTAACGGTTTAGAGATACTTCCCAATTTCGAAGAACAAGTAATGACTCCCTCTTTCACAATGAGCATTTCTTCAATATCTCGTTCAAACATTAAGCTTTGCTGGAGCTCTTCACATCGTTCAGGGTGTAGCAGCGCCGTGCGGTTTTCTGTCTCTATTTGGAATAAAATTTCATCTGCAATTTGCACATTTTTTTCTAATAAATGATTGAGATTGTTTTGCACGCTTTCACGAGCTAAATACAAAACCTCTCCAATAACCAAGGGAATAGGCAGAAGAAAAATGATGGCTTTTTTAAAAATCGCCTTATTCAGCATATAAAAGTAACCTTTTATAAAACCGATTTACTGAGATGGTACCTCGATTCCGATACCCGCTAGCAACTCACGTTTTTTAACATTATTTGTTTGGATTAACTCAGTATGCGAAACGCTGAGTAATACCGCAAACTAAACAATGTCTTAATCACTCCTGTTCCAATTTAGTATCAAGCGCCTCAAACCTGAGACTTTAATTCGACACCATGTTATGTCTATCGGTACTTGCGAAAGTCTTTACCTGTCTGTTTCTCATCATGTAAGAATTACCCATTAAAATTATTTTTCTTTTCTCAGTGATTAAGAATTATATTTGTCGTAACTCCTACAACACGTTACAACACTCTCATGACGACAAACAAAGCTAATGCTAACCAGGTAAACGAAAAATCACTGCAGTTGTTAATGCAAGTTGCAGTTAGTCCGTTCCCAGTTTCTGCGAAAACGCTAAGCGAGCAATTGAACGTTCCTTTAAGCAGCCTTTACCGACACTTAAAACTGCTTAAAGAATGGAACTTGATCGAAGAAAGCGTTCACGACAAGACATTTGTCGTTGGTCCGGCGGCATTATTACTCATGCACAGCTATGAGACCGCGCAACATGGGCTCGACATGGTCGAAACCATACTGGCTAGGTTGGTACAACAAACCGGGGAAATGGCCGCTTATATGGTACCAGCGGGTTATCGTGCGCTTTGTGTCAGACAGAAAGAAAGTATGCAGGCGCTGCGTTGCAGCTTCGTCCAGGGTCAAAGTCAACCTCTGCTGCGCGGTGCCTCATCTAAAGTGATGCTCGCTTTTATGCCTCAAAGTCGATGCGAGAAAATCTTGAGATATTTTAATCAAGATCACCGACGTGACGAGTGGGAAAAAGAGCTCACAACCATCCGTAAACACGGATATGCCGTCAGTACTTCTGAGATTGACCCTGGTGTGTCAGGTATTAGCGCACCGGTAATGAAAGGAAGCAAACTGATTGGCGCAGTCTCGGTGATGGCTCCGGCCCACCGAGTCGAAAAGGACAAGCAGCGCATTATTTTACATGTACTGCAAGCGGCAAGGGCACTACCACCAGAAAGGTAATTCATCATGTTAAGCTTTTTCAAACGCTATAAACTCCACCACACCGTGAAACAGCCGCAGCATTACCCTTTTTCTTTTATGACAGTGTGTGAGTATTTGCCACCCATGTCTAAGGGCGCGTTTGAATTAGCTGATCAAAGTTTGGAAAATGCTAGTGATTGGCTTTACCAACAACACGATCATGAAACCGCTGAGAACTATGGGCACTTCAACCACGACAAACTGGAGAATGGCGAGTTTCAAGAAGCATTAAGCCTTTCGCTTTCTCGCCACTCAATTCCTGTTTTAGTAACTAACTGTACCGAGGCAATCTTGTCCATGTTACCTGTGGTCGTATCCTATCGAGACGAAGTGGGTGTCGTAAATATCGGGCATAACATGAACTTGAAGCCGACACTTGAGCCACGCTTAGGCTCTGCATTCCATTTTGCTCTTTCTCGCTATCAAAACGTACGATTGTTTTTTGCTGGCGTCAGTGAGCAAGAGACGAAGCAGGAAACGTGGGAATACGCGGAAGATCAAGGTTGTGATTGGGTGACCGAGAAAGAGTTTTCTTTTCGTCATCGCAATAACGTTAAGCAACAGATCGGCAATTACCTAGACCACTGCGACCAAATAATCATTAGCATCGACCTTGGATCTCTAAAAACCAAAAACAGCCTTGATGGCGCGTCAGAAATTGATATCCAAATGGTTCTACGCACGATTAGGCAATGTTTGGTTGCAGGTAAAGTGAGAGCAATTCAGCTCGTTGGCGATCGAGATTGTCTGGTGTATTCGAGACAAACGAAAGCCATACTAGAAGAGTTATATCAGATGGCTCCACTCATCGTTCACGCTGCATAGCGTTATAAACATTCAGAATCAGGATCGCTTCCTTCCTGATTCTGAACCAACATGCTTACTTATTATCCTTAACTAACAAATAGTTACACATATAAATCGACACACATCACACTTGCCTCTTGAACTAACCTGACACTTACGTTGTAATAAGGCCGCTAAACTTTGGTATGACATACGAAATAAAAAATAACCAAAGTTCAATAACTAAGCGGCTTCAAAACAAAAAATTACCGCAGCTATTCCAATTTCAGTGAGCATTTGCTCACGCTCGCTTGATGCCATCTTGTTCCACTCATTAGGACATTTGATGATGCGTCTTTGCAGTATTTTCACTGCGGTTCTTTTTTTACCGCTAACCTCACACGCCACCACTTATGACGTAAAAGATCTATCTGAGTTAGCTCAACTTTGCTCACACAAGAGTTTTAGTATCGAAAGCGATGGCACGACTTATCGCTGTACAGGGAAACTAGTCCTACCCGCTGGTGATAAAATTGTCTCCTCATTACCGGAAAAAGAGATAACGTTAAAAGCAGATTATGGAATTGTGTTAGAGGGGAATAATACGATTGGTGAACCCAATAAACGTATCTCTCTACACGCCCTCGCTACCGGATTAACGGTTAACAATGAGAAAGCATCAAACCTCGACGATTACCAAAACAAGCACACTGTTATCTATGGTGATCTTCTATCTGCTTATCCAACAAAGCTGCATAACGTTCTCATCGATGGGGATATAGAGCTAACAGGTGAGGCCCTTCATATTAATGGTGAGTACAACACCATTATTGGTGACATTTTGACTCACAGCACGACCAATATATTTAATACAAACATCTGTGGTAAGGTCGAATCACAAGGCGAAACACTACACCTAAAAACAAACCATCCTTTACAAGACCATTTTGTCGTCGGTGATGTTTCTGCGCACAACTCTCTGATTATAAAAGATATGTCGATCTATGGTACGGCTGAATCTGTAGGATCGTCAGCTACATTAAGTGGCTCATTCTATAGTTCCACCGCAGCAATTAAATACTTCCAAACATTGAACTTCAACAACGCTCCAAATCAGCCTAGTCAAGTTTGTGGTGAAATCCAACAAACGCCAGGAAGTGCACAAACGAAAGCACAAGACAACAAATACACGCAATACTGTGGATTGGGCGAGGCTGATTGTCACTACTCTTCCCAAGTCTGTCCAATCACCCCTCAAGATGTGCCGAATTGCAGCATGCAGCCTCCATCGGAGAACGACTTAAACCTCAGCGTCACACCATCGGACGACATGGCACTGATGTGCGGCGACGATCTTCCGCAATTTACAGCAACAACAACCAATGATGGAGAAGTTGTAAGCGCAGAAGTCAGTGCTGTCCTATCACACCCTGACTTGTTCACTTTAGAGGTGGTTAAAGGTCAGCAGACATTAGGAGCCAACCAATTTATATCTGACGAGAATGGTGAACTTGTTGTTCGAGTGGTTCCGAATAATATTGATACGATCTCGTTAGATACCAACTACACACTAACTTTCACTATGGCGAAAGACACGAGCAAGCATCAAACTGTTCGCTTTATGTTTACGCCATTTATGTTTGAGGCCTACTCAAAGACGAAAAGCGCAACTTTAAATGAAATACGCGTTATTGCAGGTAAACCAGAAAACGTGCATACGCGATTGCTTGCTTGTGCCTCCACCGGCGAACCTGTAGTGGCAAGCAACTACAATGGTACGCCTAAGGTTTTTCATCCATTGGTTCAACCATTAGGAGGAAGTGAAGGAAACTTTAGCTATTCAGCGGAATTTAAAGACGGCTTGTCTGAACATGGTCTTATCACGAACGAGTCCGGCATATTTGAAGTGACATTGTCCGATCATTTTGAATGTGAGGGATTTGAAGAGTGTCCAGAAGAAGGCAAAGTGGAAGTGAAAGGGACATTTAATGTGCACTCGCGACCATGGACACTCGCTATTTGTGACAACCAACGTGCTTTGCCTTCTGGCACCTCTGAACAAGGAGAAGGGTTTCTTGCTGCCGGAGAACTTTTCTCTCTAACGGTGAAACCAATCATTTGGCAACCTGACGGCTCTGTAAGTGGGTCTGTTGAATCAGCACGCTATTGTGATGCTTCTATCACCCGTAATTTTACGCTTGATGACGCTCCAGCAGCATCGGTTGTCTTGTCGAGTGAGCAACATACGCCATCAGAGACAGCGAACCAAACCTCAAAATTGCTAAAAAGTAGTGACTCACTGGCTCAGGCGCATAATTCAGCCAAGAATGATCAATTCTTCTTTAATGGATTATATTGGGAAGAAGTCGGGAGCTTGAGAGTAAAAGCAAACCTAGAAAGTAAATATCTAGGTATGACTGTGAACGAAGGCTATCGTTACGTTGGTCGTTTTTACCCAAAATATTTTCAAGTGCAAGACCAAGAATGGCACTACCCACATGGCCAAACTTTTGCTTACATGAATCAACCTTTTGAGAAAGTCACTTACGATGTTGTCGCACTCAATGCGAATAAGGAAAACGTGAAGAATTACGTCCACTTTTCGTCTAACCTTCAACAACATTTCGATTTAGGCGAGCTAAGCTCATACTCCGATCGGTTTTTGCCGCCTAAGCCTAAGAAGGTAGACTGGAAACTACTGGGTAGCGCGAGTGTTGGAACGTTTGTTATAGAGAAGCCCTCGACCAATGCGACTTGTAACAATAGCCCATGCTGGAAAAAGAACACGACAGATAAGCAATATCCTGATGGTCCATTCAATACCGAGACTAATAGTGACAGCAGCCAAATAGGTTTAGTCTCAGTAAAAGCCGTTGATGAGGTAAACTTCTTCGACGATAGCGAAGTGCTCACAAAACAACCAGACATTCGATTCGGTCGTTTGAACTTTCAAGATGTAGGTGGCAACCAAGGCATGGTGATCAAAGTGCCACTTGATGTGGAAATTTGGCAAAACGGTCGATTTACGACTAACTTCGATGACAGCTCAACAACGGCGAATGGTGAATATTACTTCAGCACGCCAATTTGGTCGCATGCGCCTGCAAACAACGCCCTGCTTTCTGGCCTTGGAACGATGAGTATCGGCAGGATAACCGATATCGTTGCAAGCCAAATTGACTCAGCGCGCGAGCAAATACAATTCCACCTAGATTTAGACAGCTCAGGCAATCGCATCCCTTGGCTGAAATACGATTGGGATAGCTCTACAAGTGAAGAGGAAAACCCACCCGTCATTGTTACGTTTGGTATTCACCGAGGAAACGATCGCATTATTTATCGTGGTGAACCGAATGTGCTTGGCCTAAATTAACGCGAAACGACAAAACAAAAAAAGCCCCTCAATTGAGGGGCTCTTTTCACACAGACTGTGTAATTTACTTTGCGCCACGACGCGCTTTCAGGCGCTTCACCATAGCAAGACGACGCTCTGCCGACCCTTGGTCTGTTGCCGACTGGTTCGGGTTATTACGACGACCTTGACGATTCTTAAACGCTGGTTTTGAGTGCAGCTTTTCAATGTAAGATTCACGCTGTTTTGGTTCATAGCCTGCAAGCTCAATACGGCGAATGCGTTGCTGGATTAGATTTTCAACCTGAACAACCGTGAGCTCTTCATCTCGATTTACAAATGAAACGGCATGACCTTGTTTACCTGCACGGCCTGTACGACCAATTCGGTGAACGTAATCTTCCGCTAGGAAAGGCATGTCATAGTTCACAACGTGAGGTAAATCTTCAATATCTAGACCTCGAGCAGCGACATCGGTAGCCACCATGACACGTGCTTTACCGGACTTGAACTCTTCTAACGCACGACGACGAGCACTTTGAGCACGGTCACCATGACAAACCACCGCTTTGATACCATCAAGTTTCAACTCTTTTACAACGTCGTTTGCGGTCTCTTTGTAGTTCACAAATACCAACACTTGTTTCCAGTTCTTACGACCAATCAGCTCCGAAAGCAGTTCCGTTTTTCGCTCTTGATCAACTGGATATAACACGTGAGCAACTGTCTGTGCTGTCGTATTCGCTCGCTCAACTTCAATACGCTTAGGCTTACGCAGGATATCTTTTGCTAACAGATTTAGTTGGCTCGAAGTCGTTGCAGAAAACATCATAATTTGCGGATCAGTATCCACATCTAGCATGATCTTACGTACTGCGTGAATAAAGCCCATGTCCAAGATACGGTCTGCTTCATCAAACACTAAAAACTCTAAGTGTGCGACCGAGACATTACCTTGTTCAATGTGCTCTTCCAATCGACCAGGTGTAGCCACTAGGATATCTACACCGTTTTCTAATGCCGTTACTTGAGAAGACATTTTACGGCCACCGAAAATCGCAGCCACCGACAGGTTCGTGTATTTCGTGTAAGCTTTGATGTTGTCAGCAATTTGTTCAGCAAGCTCACGAGTTGGAGCCAAGATAAGTGCGCGAGCAGTCTTACGAGAAGCGCTACGGTTACTGTCTAGCAACTGCTGAATCATAGGCAGAGAAAACGCAGCCGTTTTACCAGTACCTGTTTGTGCTGTAGCGAAAATATCATGGCCTTTGCGAGCCATTGGAATCGCCTTCTGTTGAATTGGCGTTAACTTTTCATAACCGCATTCTGCCAGTGCTTTAACCACTTCTGGCGCAAAACCTTGAGATGAAAATGACATTGAGCGTATTCCTTAAACAAACCACTAAAAATAGCTTTAAAAATTTAGCCGTGCACTATACCCGAATTTGAGTGATTTATCTCACTTTTCTCATTGAAATCCTACAAAAGAAAAAACGGTGAGCACAGATATATTAGTGGTTCACCGTTTTCGTTTAACCTTTGCGCGATTTAATGTTTGATGCCAGATAACTGAAGGAGAATTCGCTCAAGCTCATCCCATGGCAACAGCTGAGAATCTATCACTTCTAATCGTGATTCAAAGCCTTCTAAGCTGATTTCATTCACCGACACGACTCGGTTGGCAACATTAAACGCGTAACAACCTTGATCCGTATTGACCACTGCTTTAACACGCTCTGCGGTCAAGTCCGAAAGCATAGAGAAAAGCTTTTCAAAATCAAACTTATACTCTGCCCCAAACAACCACCCACAACTAAAATAACCCTGCCCTTTGTTCTCTTTGCGCACAAAGGCTTCACCAGGCGCCAATTGGAATTGAGGCTCTTGATGAGCGTGGTCATGATGATGTGACTCGATATGGGAAGAAGCGCTGCCGTAAACCCGCTCAATATCCAAGACTTCTATCGGCAACTCACCGTCATGAATAAGCTTACTGAATACTTTTGAAGGGGATTGGTCCGTCACCCAGTCATTAAACACATCAAGATCGTGGCTGGAACATAGGTCAACCTTACTACCAATAACCACATCTGCACTGTCTAACTGGTCCACGAAGTTTTGGTTAGAAAGATACTTTTCATCGCTTAAGTTACGCGGATCAACCAAGGCAATCGTCGCTTTAAGATCAACGTAAGGTTCATACTGCTGTGAGGTAAGCGTCGCGATAACCTGTTTTGGATGACCAAGGCCTGTTGGCTCAATCAATAAACGGTCCGGTTTTTGACGCAATAATGCGGTGATACCTACCGACATCGGCACACCCGCAGTGCAGCACATACAACCACCTGGCACTTCTTTAATCAGCGCGCCTTGGTCGGTCATCAATGCACCGTCGATGCCAATCTCACCAAATTCATTGACCAAAACCGCCCAGTTTTCTTTTTCCGGTTTGTTCTTCAGTAGATTTAAAATCGTGGTCGTTTTACCGACACCCAAAAATCCGGTCAGTATGTTGGTTGGTACTCGATTTGACATGCTTATCTCCGACACGTTAGTGCATTAATGCTCCAGCAAAGTATACGGAGAATGTGACTCGCTTCAACGCTTTTTATCGCACTCATCAAGCTCATTGCGTGATGCGTTGGCACACATTTTTCGAGCTTGTTTGGGTTGACTTATCAACTCTGAACGCTTCATATCGGACAAGTACCTACCGGTATAAATAACGCAGGTAAAAAACGCGATAATAGCGACTACGATGGGAAGAACTCCGAGCGTGTTTTCGAATTTAAGCGCAGCAATAGCCAACGCGAAAACAACGACAGAGATAAGTGCGATTGACTTACTTTTGTTGCTTTTCATAATAACTCGCCTTTCGTAAAGTTAGCCCCCTAACACCTCCTGTACTAGAGGAATGTCAGTTTGAACAACATCCAACCTGACTATTCAATGCTACTCCTTTCGCTACTTGTGAAATTTGACAAAGCTAACATTTACTACAACATCAAACGACGAGCTTATTATTATCTTTCATATACTTACTGGATTTTAAAACACTTACTAGCAAATCGACCCGCCGCTGACCAATATGTCGTTTTCATCGGCAATACAAACTTGCGCCACCAGCTTTAGTCCTTCGACTATCATGTCCAAAGACATAGAAGGCTGACTGCCATCTGCTGCTTGTACTGGCAATAATGGAATATGAACAAACCCGTGACGAATCGGATTGTCTTTCAAGTAATGTTGGATGCCATAAAAAAGGTGGTTACATACAAATGTTCCAGCACTGTTGGAAATCTGGCTAGGTATACCCTGCGTTTGCAATGTTTGCACAACACGCTTTATCGGTAGTGTCGAGAAGTAAGCATCAGGACCATCAGCCACCACGGGTTCATCAATCGGTTGATGACCAGCGTTATCTGGAATACGAAAATCATCGACATTGATTGCGACACGCTCTGGGGTTATCGCGCTACGCCCGGCCGCTTGCCCTACAGTAATCACACAGTCTGGCTGGTGCGCTTCTATTGCTTCAATAACGACTTTCACCGAGTCATATCGAACTACGGGGACTGGGCAAGTAACTATCACACCTCCTTTTATGGCCGCGGCCTCTAATTGCTTGACCGCTTCTAAGGCGGGGTTAATGGCGTCACCACCAAAAGGTTCAAAACCGGTAATCAGGACTTTCTTCATAACAGCCTTTAGGAAAAGAGTTTCACAAATTATTGCACTCCCCTTCACCCCATCCAATAGCAAAAGTATTGATGAGATAAACCAGACAACATTATGTGACTCATGTCTAACCAGAGAGTGTTTTCTGCCTCATTGAATCTAGGCAAGTTCCGGACTATCGAGACTAACTTATTGATGATTAGTGGCAGGGCAAGGTTCTCTCATTACATGACGCACGTAGAAGCTTGGTTTCCACGCTTAACTTAGGTAGAGTACGCGACCGCAATGCAATTCGAAGAGATTGAATACAATGAATATTGATAACCATGTAATCGAAACGATTGAAGAGTTAGAGGCATTTCTGCATTTAGTAGAAAGCGGCGCTCTTGGCCTTGAAGGTGTCACTGGCGTTGCGCTAGCCACCTCTAATACCGATGGTCGTCCATTTGTTGCCGTATTAGGAGAAAAGCACCAATTGCTCCTTGGCCGCTGGGTTTCGCAGCACGTATATGACAATGGTAAAGACATCGTTCGTAACGGCCCAACCAGAAAACACTAAGCGCTCGACGCCACCTATAACATCACGCCGTCTTATACACCAAGCGTATGCTTTGAAAGCAATGCGCTTGGTGTACTCAAAAAATAAAAAAGAAAAGGCTAGCCTTTATTAATTTTGTCGGTATACTGCACATCAGCTCTTACGGAAAGAGCTATTAATGTAATTAAAGATCAAAGTTTCTCTCAGTTCCACATCGAATTCCTCGTTTACGTTCCTGCGACAAAATAGTTATCTCTAAAATCATATAGTAGCACTTGATATTAGCTAAAAATTCAATATTTAAAACAATCAAATATAGAGGTATCTATGTCTAATAAATTAACTGGTTCAGTAAAATGGTTCAACGAAACTAAAGGTTTTGGTTTTATTTCTCAAGACAATGGCGGTGATGACGTATTCGTTCACTTCCGTTCTATTGTTTCTGAAGGCTTCAAAACTCTTACTGAAGGCCAAAAAGTATCGTTCGTTGTTGAACAAGGTAACAAAGGTTTACAAGCTGCTGAAGTAACTGCTCTGTAATTCTTTGTGTGGCATCAATGTTGTTGGTGCCACAATCCCCTTCCACTTATTACTGCCCTTACTATTCTCTATCTAAGTTTATATACCCAAATCACTTACCTCTCCCACACCATCATTAATCACTTTCAATAAAGTCACTTTGGTATACATCTTTAGGTAATCACACAACCTACCTTGCAATTCCAGTTTGGAATTAAATTAATCTCATTCATATCTGAATCACTTCGCCTCATGCTTTGCTCATAAAAATAAAGTTTATAAAATAAAAGCGATTGGCGAATATAAGAGAAAAAATGAAATTAAATATATCTGCTCAATCAATAAATTCTAATAACTACGAGCACATAATCCCTAGCTGAGAGGTTGAGTCAGCACTGAAATGTCATTACATGAAGCCATTTATCGGACAACACTTCATAGGGACAGCGTCTGGATTCACATACTTCGCGGGATTTGTTGAGTTAGAGGAACCGAATCGAAGGTCTCATTCCTTTATCAAGTTTCCAAAATGGTGAGTTCGAATTTGATGCAGTCAAACAAAAAATTTCTAGCCAGAGCACCACGTTTACTTTAGGGACTAAAGTGCACGTATTGGTTAAAGACGTCGATTCGAAACAAAGAAAGATCATGTTCAATTTAAAAGATACAGAACACACGGTAGGTTAGTCTGTTTTTTAACCCATTGTTCAAAAATAAAAAATAAGCTTTAGATATCGCGATTAACTTGTGACATTTCGCTGACATCAGCTCATTCTAAAACCCTAATATCTGGCAAAGGAAACGAATCTAATTTTTGTTTCCAGACACCATCGCAGAGTGTATTTCCAGCACTCTGTTTGCCTCGAGAGGTTCTTATGACAGCCTAGGATCTCTCGAGGCTTTTTTGCACCGATTCAAACCACCTGATTCTACATCCCAACTATTATCCCCTACCCAAGCTGTACTTTTTAACTAGTTCACTAGATCGACAATTGTTATTTAAGCAACTGATCACACAACCTCTTCCAAATTTTGGGTATAAAAGTAGCAATACTTTCGTTAACTAGGATGTAAATAATGAAAAACTCGTTTGATCTCACTATGCCCAACGAAGAAGGATACTTTGGTGAATACGGTGGTAGCTTTGTTCCACCTGAGCTTGAACAAATCATGCATGACATCAACGCAGCTTATGAGGAATGCAGCAAAGATCCTGAATTTAAAGCGGAACTCGCTCGCCTGTATAAGCACTTTGTTGGACGACCTAGCCCAATCTTCCATGCGGAAAACTTGTCTAAAAAATACAGAGCAGACATCTACCTAAAGCGCGAAGACTTAAACCATACAGGCGCACATAAAATTAACCACTGCTTAGGGGAAGCCATTCTCGCTAAAAAGATGGGTAAGAAGAAACTGATTGCTGAAACTGGCGCAGGGCAACACGGTGTTGCGCTTGCTACAGCCGCGGCATTGGTTGGCTTGAAATGCGATATTTACATGGGTGAAGTTGATATCGCCAAAGAACATCCGAATGTCGTCCGCATGAGAATCCTTGGTGCTAATGTCATTCCTGCCACTCATGGGCGCAAAACCCTCAAAGAAGCGGTAGATTCTGCATTCGAAGCTTATCTGAAAGATCCTGATACACAACTTTATGCGATAGGCTCTGTCGTTGGCCCTCACCCATTCCCTAAAATGGTGAGAGATTTCCAATCAATTATCGGTAACGAAGCACGAGTTCAATTCAAAGAAATGACCGGCAAGTTACCCAATAATCTCGTCGCATGCGTTGGAGGTGGTTCTAACGCGATGGGGCTATTTACTGCTTTCTTAGAGGATGAACAAGTCGCCATTCACGGCGTTGAACCTGCGGGCCGCTCTTTGCAAAAGGTTGGCGAGCATGCTGCAACACTCACACTCGGTGAGCCAGGTATCATGCACGGATTTAAGTCTTACATGCTTAAAGATGCGCAAGGCGAACCTCAGGAAGTGTACTCTGTAGCAAGTGGCTTGGATTACCCATCGGTTGGACCTCAGCATAGTTACTTAAAAGACATTGGCCGTGTCAATTACGGCTCAATCAGTGATGACGAAGCGATTGATGCCTTCTTTGAGCTGTCTCGTGAAGAGGGAATAATCCCTGCTATTGAATCCTCACACGCTGTCGCTTACGCGATTAAACTCGCGAAGCAAGGAGAAACCGGCTCGATTTTGATCAACCTATCAGGCCGTGGTGACAAAGACATTGATTTTGTCGTTGAACACTACGGCGCAAAATACGGCATTGAATCACTCATATAGCCTAACTCCGTAACCTAACCCTATATACAAAAAGCTACCTGGAACTAGGTAGCTTTTTGTTTGTGTCTTGTATTTTAAGAAGCAAGTCCTTTTATTCACCAATCCCACTATGCCTTTAAAGCATAATTCGATTAACCGATAAGAGCTGGAATGCCTGGAAGCTGACCAACAACAGCAAGGGAGCCTGCACAAACGATAAACGCAGTGCCAGGAATCAGATATTTATCTTTGCGCGATAGTTCGTTAGCACGCTCATGGTCGCCGATAAGCCCGAGGTTATCCAACAGCATCGTGATTGCCCAACCGAAGACTGGATTAACGAATGCACAGGCAAAAATACAGATACCTGCACTGAGTGAATCTTTATGCTTATGGATCATCTGCATACCCGCTTCAAGAAGTGGTAAGAATACACCCACAATCAAAGCAACGCGCAGAACAGGTTCCCACATTGCTAGATCCATTGGGTAGCCAATTACCGCCGCCGCAATACACATGAAACCCGTTAACAGTGCGCCACCTGGAATAGGACGTTTGGCAATTGCGGCTGGAATCATGTACGTACCCCAAGAAGAAGCTAAATTACCGCCACCTAATAGTGAACCAACCCCCTGACGAACAGACGCTCCGACCATCGTGTCGTCGACATCCATGAGTACGCCTTTCGCTTCTTTTGGGTAGTTAAGTTCTTGAAACACACGATGGCCGAGATAATCAGGGGACCACATAGCGACTGCCAATAGAGCAAATGGAGTCACGGCAATAAAGTGCTCTAGAGTTGGCCAGCCTAGTTGCCAACCAGTATTTTCACCCCACCAGTAAAATGGACTGAAATTAGGCAGGCCCGGCTCTGTGGTAAAAGCAAACTCAGCGCCCATCAAATAAGCAACAATACCCGCGAGTGCAGAGCACAATGGGATAGCGAGCCAACGTTTATTGATCTTGGCTAAGTAAGCGTAAACCATAACGGTTAGGCCTATGACCACAAACGAAATGTAACCTTGGTCCGTACTTGCAGCCCACGCTTCCGTCTTATTAATTTGCCCGAGCAACCCAACAGCACCAAGGTAGATCAACAACCCTCCTCGAACCCCGATACCAGTCAGAGTCATGAGTTTAGAGCCACCTTTGGTTAAGGCGAGAATTAACCCAAAAACACATACCATCAAACCTAGCGCGAGAGGGTGCCCTCCTGCAGCTGCAATCATAGGAATCAGCGGTATCATTGGGCCATGGGTTCCCGCTAAGTTTGCATTCGGGTTTAGTATGGCAGAAAACAGGATGACGAACAGGGCTCCAGCGATAAGTAATTCGTAACGCACGTTTTCTGCAATGAATTCCGGAGATAAACCAAACTGAGCAGCAAAAGCGGAAACCATGGCAGTGACCATAACCACTTTACCAATGGTTGCTGCTAATGCCGGTACCCAGTCTTCGATTTCAATACTGTAATCACGTGAGGGCAAATGAATTCCCCAGCGACGGAAACTCATGACGGTTAAATCATGATTTAGAAAGTCTTCTCGGTTTTCAAATTCATGCGGTTTTTTGCGCACATCCCTGTAAAAAGTCTTACTTTTGTCAGACATTGAGTCATCCTTTTATGTTTCAACGTTGAACTACGTCAACTAGAGTTTCGCTTGGTAGACAGACCTTCGACCAATACGAGACAACACCCACATCAAACTTCTAGGCCATACTAAGAAAGCGGCATGAACCAATTTTGATTTTGAGCTTATTAAGCATGTGTTGCTATGGGTAGGAATATTAGACATTAGTAAAAGAACAACAAAAATCTCACTTATTACACAATAATTTAACATCGAACTAGGACGCTTGAACTTTTATGAGTCATTTTTGAGCAGAGAGCCAAGTAGAACGGCCAATTCCGATTTATACTTTCAAGGTAGAGATCACTGTGCTCGCATCCATCGCAAAGTAACTATAGATATCTCTGCATTGTATACTTTGTTAAACTCCGCCCTTTAATGAGTAAGGCCCTTAAAAATGATGACTGACGAAGAGAGAATCGAGCTGCAACAGAACAATCCACTGCACGGATTAAAGCTAGAGACTATGTTGCAAGAGTTAGTGGATTTTTACGGCTGGGACATTCTAGATACAGCAATGCGTTTTAATTGCTTTAACACTAAGCCTTCGATTGCAAGTAGCGTGAAGTATTTAAAGAAAACCGAATGGGCGAGAGAAAAATTAGAAAACTTTTACCTTTATCGCTTTAAGCGCATGCCACGCGCGAGCGAAGAAGAATACAACTTACCACCAAGAGCTCGTACCTTCCCTCATGGCCTTGAACCTAAAGAGCCAATGCCGCTAACCGTTGACTCTATTCTTAAGTCACAAGCCAAAGCAGCGTCTGCATTTAAAAAGCGTTCACCTCGCGGACGCCCTGCTCGTCGCCAATAACACTATCTTGAAAAGCAATAGAGCCCTACTGGTAGCTCCAGCAGGGCTCAATTGTTCTTTAAAGGAATGGCTAGAAGCGAAGACTCAAGCTAGTGAGCATTCCCTTTCTCTAACAACTCCCGTAAGTAAACTCACATGTAGTTTACGTTTTCTATTGATTACGCTTTTTCTTCTTTTTACCCGTACCTGCCGGCTTCGCTCGCGGCTTCATTGGTAAAAAGTAGGCTTCACTCTGATCGTCTTCCACTTCAAAACCGACTACCTGCTCGCGTTCAAGTTGGAACTTATTTTTCTTTTCTATTACTTTGAAATGGTGGTAGTCGTCGTAATCGATAAGAGATAATCCTAAACCTACTTCACCAGCACGACCACTACGACCGATTCGATGCATATAATCAGAAGGGCTACGCGGAAGATCGAAGTTAATCACCACTGGAAGTTTTTCAATATCAAGGCCGCGTGCTGCGATATCGGTGGCAATAAGAACTTGAATCTCGCCAGACTTAAAACCGTCAAGGACACGAGTACGAGCGCCCTGCCCTTTATCACCATGGAAAACTTCAGCGGTAATACCGCGTTTTGACAACTTTTGAGCTAAATGATTACAGGCATTCTTAGCATTCACAAAAATCAGAGTCTGTCGCCACTGATGCTGTTTGATTAAGTGCGCGAGTACCGCCGTCTTCTCACCTTTATTTACACTAAACACGCGCTGCACCAAAGTGCTGGCTTCTGCGCTCTGCAACTGAACTTCAACAGGGTCACGGAGCAACTGCTGAGCCAGCGCCGTGACTTTATCAGGGAAAGTTGCAGAAAATAACAGCGTCTGTTTCTTCTCTGGCAGTAACGCAAGAATCTTATTGAGTTCTTCGGTAAATCCGAGGCTCAACATTCGGTCGGCTTCGTCAAGGACGAGCGTTTCTACTTGGTTCAACTTAATCGCGTTACTGGATACCAGATCAAGTAATCGACCCGGCGTAGCTACGATAATGTCACAGCCACCGCGAAGCGCTAGCATTTGTGGGTTCACCGATACACCACCAAATACGGCAACCGTTTTGATCTTATCTCTAAGATGGTATGAGTAAGATTTGACGTTGTATGCCACCTGTGATGCCAACTCACGAGTTGGAACTAAAATCAGGTGAGAAACGAAGTTACCACGGCGATTGTTTGATCCGTCTTGCTGAACAATTTTTTGCAGGATTGGCAGCGAAAAAGCAGCGGTTTTACCAGAACCCGTATTGGCACCACCAATAATATCTTTCCCTTCAAGGATATCAGGAATAGCACGGGATTGAATGGGCGTCGGTTGGCTGTATTCTAACGCTTCTAGTCGCTCGACTAAGGTTGGAATCAGGCCAAGATCGGCAAATGTCACTTGCTGTGTTTTATCTGTCATTACGATGAGTGGCTCAGTGCTAGTAAAGACCGTGTATCTTATGCTATTTCGCGTCTGGATGTTAGAGATAATGGCCCAAACAGAAGATTGGTGAAAGAAGCACTATAGGGTTCAGGAATTTCCTTTCACTAACATGAGTTAATGGTTTCGGTAACCAATACTCTCCGAACAAGATGGTAGAGCTCACGACAAGCAAAGGGAAAAGGAGTCAGGCATTCTGACTCCTGTAAAACAGAACACATTGTATTTTGGGGAAAGAGATTACAAAGGCAGGCCACATCCGAATCAAAGGCTTAACCACACTATTTAAGCTCTGCGGTTTTGAGAACTTAATATAGCTTGAGAAAATACTATAGCTTGCAGATGGGCAAAGTTACTTAGAACTTCTACTTAAATTAGTAATGTACGAGTAACTTCAAGTATAGAAAATTACTTAATTCAGTGTCCAAAATTGCTGGTTCGGATCTAGTAAGACAAACGGATTCCCTAAGTTTTTGGGGCTCTTGCTTTAAACGATAATGGAGTACTGTCGAGCTAGAACGTATCTACTCTTCGTGGTTAGTCACAATACATGCTTGTGCAAGCTGTTGATATTCAACTTGCATGGTTATTAGAAAGTCATCTGCATTTTCAAACCTCGCGATTGGCACTCCCAATACAACATCACAGTTAAAAGGAACAAGCATCGCTGTTCCTTTAGGGAGCGCTCGACCTAATCCGCGCATCACCACCGGAATGACAGGACAAGTTTTATGTACATTAACTAAGTGATAAATCCCTTTCTTTAACCCGCTCATAGTTTCAGGTTCACCGCGACTACCTTCAGGAAAGATAATCAAGATATCTCCTTGATTAAGTGCCTTATGGCACTCATCAAATACAGTATGCCGCTCGCTTTTACTCGGTGAACGATGGATGGGAATAATGCCCAAAATATTGAGTGATAACCATGCTGATACTTTGTTTTTGAGAAAGTAATCGGCTGCTGCCACAGGACGCACCTTATGTACCATACTGATAGGAAAGAGTGCCAGTAATACCAAAGTATCGAGATGACTATTGTGGTTAGCCGCGACCACCATAGGACCATTGCTTGGCAGATTTTGCCGATTAATGATGTTGAGCCCCAAACCAACAAACACCAGTGGTTTCACAAACAGCAAGACGAACAAAACTTTTAAAATTTTCATATCGTCTTCTTAGTAGTAGAGGTAATAAATATAGTGGAAGAATAAGGGGGCGGTGAACATCAGGCTATCAATACGATCTAAAATGCCGCCATGGCCGGGGATAAACTGGCTGGTATCCTTAATTTGTAAGTCACGTTTAACCGATGAAATTACCAAATCGCCAATAAAGCCACTCAAGGCGATAATCATCCCTGCAACTAAACCTTGAACTGAAGTTAATGGTGTCAGGTAAGGTGCCACAAAATAGCTAGTGATGATGATGGTTGCCGCACCACCAATAAAGCCTTCCCATGTTTTGTTTGGACTGACTTTCGGTACGATTTTGTGTTTACCGAAGCTCTTACCCCATACGTATTGACAAACATCACTAAACTGAGTGAATACCAATAAGAACAGTAGCATTCCCATTGAACCGGTCTCTGGATTCTTGCTGGGCAATACCAATAAATATGCCATATGACTAACACAAAATACCGTCAGCATTAGCGCCCAGTGAATGATACCTGCTGAGCGAATGAAACCTTTGGTATCACCAATCAGCACCGCGACCATTGGAAGATAGAGGAAGGTGAAGACAGGAATAAAGATGATATACATGCCATACCAACCGATTGATAACCAGTAGTATTGAAACGGGATCGAAAGGTAAGCCCAGAAGATCACACGTCGATCTGTCATGCGCGTTGGTACTACAGAGAGAAACTCTTTCAGCGCCATAAAACTCAAAAAGGCGACAGAAATCAGCGTGTATTGAGTGGGCAGATAGAGCACAACAAAGACGATTCCGATCATCCACCACCAAGAACGAATGCGAAGTTTAAGCTCGTGGTAATCCTTATTAAGATTATGGCGTGACAAATACAGGTAAACCAAAGTGCCAATCACTAGTACGAGTGTGATGGCGGCCATCATGTATAACGAATGCGTAGGGATATTAATCATGGTTAGTTTCACCTACCGCCTTATCGATTGTCTCGTTGGCTGTTAGAGACTTAGAATGCTTGGCCTGATGATCTTTTTCATGGTTCAATAATAAGTTAGCGAGTTCTTTTTTAGCATTAAAAATACATACCAAACGACGCCAACAAGTTACAGCACAGCCAATTACCATGATTGCAAGCGATATGTCCATCAAATAAATGCCAAGTGATAACGTAAACCAATGGTTAATCGCCATTACTAAAAGAGTTACTGTGAGTAGGGCCATTCGATGCTGCTTAGCCATTGGTCCTCGAAAGTCGGCCGAGCAGTCCATGCTAACACCCAAAACGCGAATGTAAGCTGAGAGTACCGCTAATAGTGCCGCAATCCAAGCTAGAGGCATAGAAAATGCTGAATGAGCAACGAAACCAGCAGCGATAATCAACAGCGGATCGGCAATACGGTCTGGAACATCGTTAAACAACTCACCAGCAGGGGTTTTCTTCCCACCTTCTACAGCGACCATTCCGTCAAATAGATTGCACAATAACCGCATTTGAACCATCAGAGCGAACAGCACTAACCAAATTGGCGTAGGCCAGAAGCGATAACTAGCTGCAAAAGCAAGGCCAATAGCGGCAAAGAGGATGCTCATCAGTGAGATTTGGTTAGGGGTAATGTTTTTTTGGCTCAGCCAAATAGCAATTCGTTTGATAACTGAGATTTTACGCACTGCAAGAGGGCGTCGATTAGACTCGTTTTTGGATTCCATGCACTCCATGTCCTTAAATAAGTTTTGTCGCTGTTACAGCAATTGCACATATAATTATCGGTTGACCTAAGAAAGCAGCAGCAAACAACGCGGCCTCACCATGTGCGCTCTGGAGTATAAATTTGAACATGTCAGAGCGAACATTCCCAAACCAATACACTAGGTGGTAATCATCTTTAAACACTAGGTCACTGGCAGCAATACTCTCCGATACAACAAACGTTAAAGCTCCTGCACCTTTAAAGTTTGCAACCCTAGATTTCGGGCTAAAACCCGGTTGCATTGCTTTAAATGAGTTAAGCGAGTATTTTTTCCGTTCATGTTGATACGAGCGCCATTCACAAACGCATGTTTGAGTGCTTTCCCGTTCTGATCTGTCCCATTGAATGCGACAATGATTTTTCCTCTGCTCTCAACAAGATCCGCCTTAATGTTCATATCCCCGAATTGCTTAGCAATAGACGCGGCGTCAAACATCGGCTCTGTGTGGTTGAACCATGATTTTGCTGCATTAATACTCGCAACCAGAATCGAGCCAAACGTTATGCAATATCTTGTGCGCATCTTCTAAATCAGTAATAAGTATATGTTGATGATTTTTAGCCATTTCATCTTCAAGTGAACACTGTTGCCCGGTAGAATCGCTCAGAATTTGAGGCGTTTTTAAACCTTGAGAGATTTGACCTAATCCAGCCTCTTGTCTATCTCTAAGAACCCTCTCTCTAATTTCTGTCCTTCGCTTTTCATCGCTCGCGGTATACCTCAACTCTTCCCTCTTCCTGCGCTCTCGACGTTGGCGAGCTACTCGTTCTCTAGTTGTTTCTTGTCTTTCTTTTTGGGCTACGGAGCGGATTCATATCTCATGGGAGTCGGTTTTACTGATAAATAAAAAGGATAATAACAATATTTTCAGTTATTTATCATCCTCAAAAAGATTACCTGATGATTTAACCAGTTAAATAGACAATTTGACAGACCAAACAGGTACAATGAAGGCTCAATAGTGTTGGGTTACATTCTATCGGATAACTTTTCGTAGGGTAAAATGAACGACACAGATCTTCTAGAGTGTTTGGTCTAGCGAGTTTTGGGGCACTTCTGCGTTAGAAGTTGCCCACGGTAAAATTTCTGGACAAAAGCGTTTTAGTTCACATGCTCCGCCTGACGTTACTTAATTTTGGCCTATAAAAAATTTTTATTCATTGCAAATGAATGAGCAATGACAATCATTCAGTTTTCCCTTAAAGCCAATCACACCAATATCTAGATCACTGATTTCTTAGCTTGCCACTGCTAGCGTGTGTGTTTCTTGATGTAAAACAGGAAATAACACACATGGCACTACCCACGCTCACCGAGGATAAAGGCAAAGCTTGACTCTTCAAGGTCATTACCTAAATACCAGAGCTAAATGCTTGTCTAATGAGGTTATTCTTGGATAGTGGAATGACAACACTAGAGATATACCGCATCCAAGTTCGTGATATTGTGAAGAAGAATGGACAGTTAACAAAATTCTTTGCGGTTAAAAGATGGTGAGCATCTTAGCATACTAATCGGTAGAAGCACTTTTGCAGTATGACTGGAACATAATGACGTGAACGTACCAATCATTCATTTGATGATTGGGGATAAGTCATTAGAAACAACATTGAGGCTAATATAAACAGATACTGTAAGTATGTTAGCCATTGCTGATATGGAGTTTAAAAATAAAACATATGCTGAACAGTTGTGTTGTAGTGGTCAACTAAAATTTAGAGGGGCACCTTGTATATGGAAAGCTTCGTCTGTTTTTTATAGTAGAATAGACATAATATACAACAGGTTAAGTTTTATTGAATAAGGGAAGATAATGCAGAAGTTACAGCCAATTCTTTTGATAGGATTATTTTTACTGGCAGGCTGCGAAAAAGAAGCTACCCCAACACATCCGCTTATGCGGCAAGAATTGGTTGAAATGATCAAAGCAGGTAGAGATGTAACTCAGGTAGATGTTTCTAAAATTAAAGATATGAGTAGACTTTTTGCTCATAGGCATACATTTAACCAAGATATCTCTAGATGGGATGTTAGTAACGTTACTAACATGTCCTATATGTTTCATGATGCTAAAGCGTTTAATCAGGATATCTCTGGATGGGATGTTAGTAACGTTACCAATATGACCAATATGTTTAGCCATACTCATTCTTTCAACCAGAACATATCGGGGTGGAATGTTAGTAATGTGACGGATATGACAGCCATGTTCTTTGCGGCTAGGAGCTTTAATCAGGACTTGAGTGCTTGGAATGTCTTGAATGTGGTCAACTATATGACTTTCAATTACGATGATGATGAAATGACTTCAGCGCTGACGGATGAGCATAGACCCAAATTTCTTCCAATGAAGGTTACTGTCGATGATATTAAGGCGATGCTCTACTTCAAGGAGGATATATCAAACGTTGATACTTCTGAAATAACAGATATGAGTAAGCTTTTTTATGAAATGCATTCCTTTAACCAGGATATTTCTAATTGGGATGTTAGTAATGTAACCAACATGGCGGGAATGTTTTGGAAAGCAGACTCTTTTAATCAAGACCTATCAAAATGGAATGTCTCCAATGTGACCAATATGAGAACTATGTTCGGTGGTGCTAGCTCTTTTAACCAAGATATTTCAAACTGGAACGTTGGCAAGGTTGAGGATATGAATGGAATGTTTGCTAAGGCAAAGTCTTTCGATCAGGATATCTCAAGCTGGAATGTAAGCAAAGTCAAGACTATGGAAGGTATGTTTGCTAATGCTGTATCATTCGATCATAGCATAAATCTCTGGGATGTAAGTAATGTTGAAAATATGTCCTACATGTTTTATCTGGCGAGAAAATTCAACCAAGACTTATCAGAATGGGATACAACTAGTGTACGATATATGTCGTATATGTTTCATGGAGCGAGTAAATTTAATGGAGATATCTCATCTTGGAACACGGGTTCTGTGCACTACATGAAAGGTATGTTTTATCAAGCAGAGAATTTTAATCAAGACATCTCCAACTGGGATGTTACTGGAGTGAATAGTACTTATATTATGTTCTACGGAGCCAAATCTTTTAATCAGGACATAAGCAATTGGGATATAAGAAATATTAACTCAATGTGGGGAATGCTTCATGGTACAGAGTCCTTCTCTTATGATTTATCCGATTGGGCTCTTGATTCTATTTTATACGCAGATCCTGAAGAATCTACTCTTTAATCCTTTCTCTAGATTTCCTATAGTTAAATCACTGATAAAGCATGTACATTTGCGTGGATACTTATTTCTCTAAATAAGCGTTCTCAATTGTAAACGGTATAATCTAATTGGTACACACACCAAAAGGATACAGTGCTAGGACTGAATGGCCCAAAAAGAGTCAGCCTAACGGTCTGGCTCTTTTGAATGAAAAAATAGTCTGGTGGGAGAACTTGTAAGGCTGTGGCAGGTTACACTCACTTACTCCTTAGGCAGGTGACCAGTTTCCTTCGCTAGCTTTTGCATCGCCTCGGCAAACGTTGTTGTCCCGCCTTTAGCTTTAACCTGTATTACCTTATATCCCAACTTTTCCAACGCTTGGCGCTCTGCCAAAACAGCTTTGTCATTGTGTTGGCTACCTTGAGCTGGCTGATGAATGTAACATCCCTCTAGTTTACCATCTTCGACCAATTGGTGATGTTTCAGTGCATCGATATCAAAATTCATAATAAGTCTTTTCATTAAGAGTGGGAGTTTCTGTGGCTAGTTACATACGCTTCAAAGGCTTCACGACACTATCTAAGCCTTCAATTTTGAGCGCTAAACATAGCTTGAGCAAATCCCCTAGCTCGCCGCTTGGCCAGCCCTTTTTATCAAACCACAGTAAGTATTCTTCAGGCAGGTCGATTAACACTCGCCCTGCATATTTCCCAAATGGCATTTGCATTCTAGCGAGTTTAATGAGGTTTTCTTTTTCTAACATAAGTGACAGAGAGTTAAGGTAACTCGCCCAAGGGTAACACTGGTTCTCCCTCCTCACCAGCAAATCGCAGTCACGTTTATTTTTGGCGGCCTTGACTCGCTTTATGCTAGAGTACGCGGCATAAAAAATGAGAACGAGAAAGCAATGAAGTCACCTTGTCGAGCAGCATGTAAAAATAACGCCGGAATATGCTCTGGTTGTCACCGAACGATGGATGAAATCATCCAATGGAAAGACAAAACCGATCTCCAACGAGATGCGATTATCGAACAAATCGCAGGAGAAGATTCAACGCACAGTTGTCCTGAATGCGGGACTCAAGCCCATTGTGATATCGCCGCAGGCAAAGAGACATGCTGGTGCTTTACTATTGAAACCCGTGATTTACCCAAGCCAAGCGCCAACCAGCTGTGTTTGTGCCGAAAATGTCTAGAAAAAAGCCAGTCGCGTAATACGACTGGCTTACTGATCATCGTTTTCTGACTGGTGTTTATTTAGCGGTTAAAGCGGACGCTTCAAACTTAATGCCTTCCCACCCTGTCACCATAAAATTACGAATATTCTGGTGATCGCTGTTCTCTGGATGCCGCAATACATCTTCACGATAAAAACGGCCAAAGCAGGCAAGCGTCGCTTCTTTGTCTAGGTTGTTTAGCAAACCGAAAGCGAAGGTCTTACACGAACCGTTGTTCTCGCCTGCATTGTTTTGTGTCTCACCATTTACAAAAGCGGTTGGCTCAAACGTATAGTTATCTTCGATCACCGCCATCGTTGCTTCAAATTCGACCTGCTCTGGTGACGCTGCCAATAAATCTAAAAACGATTTTAATTCCATTATTCCTCTATCCCTACTTCATCATATTGATGACACATTAGTTTCATAAAAAGCCAATATAAGAGTCATCAATCATACATATATTCAGAGCCTTACCAAATCAAACGTCATTCAGCGCTCTATCATTCCAGTTGCGGAAATGGACAGCAGCATAAAACCCATGCTGATTGACAACCTATCGGATTGATAAGGAGATATCATGATCACCCCTTTAAAGGCAATCGGTGCACTCGCATTGTCATCACTTGCCATCGCGTGTTCATCACAACCCGAAGATACCGTGGCTTCATTCGCTACACAATGCAAACCTACCACTGCACCCGTTACTGGGGAAACGTCAATTCAAGGTTTAACTTTTATCGGAACATCCGTTGCTGATGCACCATTCGACACATCGGCAGCTGAAATCGTGAGTTATGACGCCTGTACAGATAAGCTCTATGTGGTTAATGCTCAAGCAAAACGTGTCGATGTAATGTCTATGGATGACAACGGCGTACCAACGCAAAGCGCATTCATCGATCTCAACAGCGCTGGCGAAGCAGCAGGCATTGAAATTGGCGCAGCAAACAGTGTCGCTGTATTCAATGGTTTGGTAGCAGTTGCGATTGAAAACAGTAATAAACAAGCGAATGGTATTGTTGGCTTGTACCGCTCCGACGATTTGTCATTAGTCACGACTTTCCCAACAGGCGCATTGCCAGACATGGTTGGCTTCTCAAAAGATGGCCGATACATCGCAACCGCTAATGAAGGAGAACCAAACAGCGATTACAGCATTGACCCTGAAGGTAGTATCACTTTGATCGATCTGAGCCTTGGTGTTACTCAAGCAGAAGTGACACAAATTGGCTTTAACGAATTTGATGGTTCACGAAAAGCAGAGCTCCCAATGAATGTGCGTATTTCGGGGCCAAACGCCACCGTCGCACAAGATCTAGAGCCTGAATACCTCACTTTTGCAGATAACGGTAAAATCTATGTCGCGCTACAAGAAAATAACGCCATGGCAATCGTCAATCCAGAGAGCAAATCGGTAGAAAAAATTGTTGGCTTAGGTGAGAAGTCTTGGTCGGGCGCTAAACTCGATGCATCCAACAAAGACAAAATCATTGGGAACTTGAAAAGCTACCCACAACTGGTTGGCTTATTTATGCCTGACACTATCGACAGCTACTCAGTGAATGGGAGTACTTACATCGTATCTGCAAATGAAGGCGACGGGCGTGAGTACGGATTCAAAACCACTCAAGAACTGTGCGACAAAGCTGGCTTTATGTGGGATGAAGACGATTACCTCAGTACAGATGAATATACATCTGAGCAAGGAACCTGTTTAAGCCATATTGATGAAGTGCGCGGTAAGAAGCTGAAAGTAGCAGCAGAACACCCATTGGCAGAGGCACTAAAAGACAACAAACAACTCGCGCGTTTAAAAGTGATTAAGCCGGAACAAACGCTTTCTGCACAAGAGAATGTTCAATCATTTGGCGCGCGTTCATTCTCGATTTGGGATGAAAACGGCAAGTTGGTCTTCGATAGTGGTGACGATTTCGCGACTATCGCGCTGCTGAATGAAGGCAAGAACTTCAACAGCACCAACGATAACAATAATAGTGGCAATGACCGAAGTGATGATAAAGGTATTGAGCCAGAGGCGATTGAAGTAGCACAAATTAACGGTCGTCATTACGCGTTTATCGGCTTGGAGCGTCAAGGCGGTATCATGATTTATGACATCACAGACCCGAAACAAGCGCAGTTTATGCATTACGTAAACCGCCGTGATTACAATCAGCCAGTATGTACAGAAGTCGAAGATGGCGAATGCATGAACGACACATACAATCCAAAAGCAGGCGATTTAGGTCCAGAGTCCATTAATTACTTTACCCGTAACGGTGGTCATTTTATCGTCGTTGGCAATGAGGTATCGGGCACGACATCCGTCTTCCGAATCAATCTATAAAGTAATGTAAAAGTCATTTAGAACCAAAACGCCCGACGTAAGCCGGGCGTTTTTTTGTATGAGGTAATGTCCTACTCTGCCGATGCTAGCGCGTCACACTTTGATGCGCAGATAAAATCGTTTTTATGCAGACCTTTGATAGAGTGACTCCACCACGTTACGGTAACCTTACCCCATTCCAACAAAATAGAAGGATGGTGGAACTCATCTTCTGCCAGTTCCGCGATTTTGTTACTGAAAGCCCATGCTTGTTTGAAGTTCTTAAATTTATACACCTTTTCTAGTTGAGGTATGTCTTCTCTTTCAATGATCTGCCAATCAGACAATTGCAGCAGCAGAGATTGTTGTTCTTCTTTGCTTAGTGCAATGGCATCGATACTACAAGCTTCGCATTTTTGTTCATTCAACATGAGCAGGTTCCTTTGGTTCAAAAAGTGGAGGAAGCAGTCCAGCTTCAATCGCTAGATCGGCTTGTTTCAATAAATTCAACTGACTGATTTTAAAAAGCTGAGAAAAGTCATCAATCACGTAGTACTTCGGTTGCATGATGTCGATACGATAAGGCGTTCTCAGCACAGTTTGTAATTCAAATGGGTCGCGAATTGCTGCATCACTCTCTAATGCGTAGAGGGTTTCGCCAGGAGATGAAAGAATACCACCACCGTAAATTTTGGTTTTGTCCCCTTCTTTCACCAAACCAAACTCTACGGTAAACCAGTAGAGACGAGCGAGATAGGCTCTTTGTTTTGGGGTAGCGGCTTGCCCTAGTTGACCATAATGCTCGGTAAATGCAGCAAAGTCTGGGTTGGTTAACATCGCGCAATGACCAAATATTTCGTGGAAGAAATCTGGCTCCTGTAAGTAATCGAACTCATCTCTTGTACGCAAGAATGTGGCGACTGGAAAGCGCTTATTACCGAGTAGATTAAAAAATCGGTCGAAATCAATAAGCGCGGGAACGGGCTCCACTTGCCAACCTGTTGTCTCCATCAAGACACGATTAATTTCTGGTAACTGAGGAACGCGGTCTTGAGGTAAATCAAGCAGCGTCAAACCGTGTAAATAAGCCTCACAAGCTCTGTTTTGGATCACACCCATTTGTCGTGTTACCAAATCTCGCCAAATGGCGTCTTCTTCACGGCTCCATTCAACCCTGCCTTCCTGGTTTACGGGTTTAGAACGATACTGCGTCATGGCTCATCTCTATTAACAAATCATTTACATTAAGCCTATCTGTAGTCTTAAGAGCTTCCAATCCCTGCGCGATTTTCTCAGCACCATCCCGATGTAACACATTGTTTACAATGCATCGTAACTGCATGATTTTTATGACACGATATAATCTCTGGCTTGTTTGACTTTATCGTGTATTCCTCTCAAACTAAAACCTGTTATCACTTTGTTATAGAGGGACCTATGCGCGAGAGCAGCAAAGTATGGCACCCGAGCGAAAGTCGTATCGAAGAAGCCAACATTACACAGTTTATTGAACACATTAATCGACAAGGAAATACCCTTGAAAGCTTCGCTGATCTGCATCAATGGTCACTCGATCATGTAGAAAAATTTTGGCAGGAAGTTTGGCTATTCTGCGACGTCATTGGCACTCAGGGAGAGACCATAAACGAGCGAGCAGAAAGTCGCTGGCAGCAACCTGTTGAAAATAGGGATATAAAATGGTTCCCAAACGCGCAAATTAACTACGCCGAAAATTTGCTAACCTACGCGTGTCACCAACCCGATGATCTCGCGATTTGGTTTGAAAATGAACGTGAAGAAAAACAGACCTACACCTGGAAACAATTGTGCGAAGAAGTTTCGAGTGTGCAGCAATGGTTGAAAGAATGTGGAATTAAGCAAGGTGATGTCGTCGCTGGTTATTTACCTCACCTACCTCAAACGGTGGTAGCCATGCTAGCAACCAGTAGTTTGGGGGCGACCTGGACTTCCACCTCACCTGATTTTGGCGTCGAAAGCGTTTTGGAACGCTTTGGTCAAGTGAAACCCAAAATCCTGTTTACTTGTGATGGCTATACATTCAATGGCAAAACTTTCGATATGTCTGAGAAAAACCAGCATATTGCGGATCATCTTGATGGTCTTAAACAAGTTTGCCAAATTAGCTACCTTAAACCACACATTTTTGAATGCGATGTCTGCACCCAAGATTGGCAAAATGTCCTGAATCAATACACCCCCGAAGCGCTGACTTTTACTCGTGTGAATTTTAACGATCCGCTATTTGTGCTCTATTCTTCAGGCACAACAGGCAAACCGAAATGCATCGTTCATTCCGTCGGCGGAACGGTGCTTAATCACTTGAAAGAGCATCAACTGCATTGCGATATTCAACCGAACGACCGAGTGTTTTACTACACAACCTGCGGCTGGATGATGTGGAACTGGCACGTTTCTTCACTCGCGAGCGGTGCATGTTTGGTGATTTTTGATGGTAGCCCTGTTTACCCCACTCATAATGTGCTCTGGGACCTCGCAGAACAAGCCGAAGTGACGCTATTTGGAACCTCAGCAAAATACCTAGAGGCGCTGGAAAAAGCATCTTTTTCTCCGCAGAAAAGTGATGCATTTTCAAGTCTGAAAACCATTTGTTCGACTGGCTCTGTTCTGTATCCAGAACAGTTTGATTATGTCTATCAGCACATTAAAGAAGATGTACACCTCGCCTCGATTTCTGGCGGAACAGACATTTGTGGCTGCTTTGTATTGGGCAACCCTATTTCTCCCGTTTATCGGGGAGAATGCCAATCAGCAGGGTTAGGGGTTGATGTCCGAGTCTTTAACCCACAAGGTAATAGCGTAATGGGAGAGCGCGGTGAGTTGGTTTGTGCCAATTCATTACCCAACTTCCCTGCTGGCTTTTGGAATGACACCGGTGAGAGATATCATCGCGCTTATTGGGATAAATTCGACAATATTTGGCACCACGGCGATGATGTTGAACAGACCCGCGTTGGGGGATACGTGTTTTATGGTCGAAGTGATACCACGTTGAATCCTGGTGGCGTAAGAATCGGCACGGCCGAAATCTATCAGCAAGTGAACTGTATAGACGGTATTCTAGATTCGATCGCAGTAGGAAAAGAAGTCGATCGCAACGAACAAATATGGCTGTTTGTCCAATTAGTCAAAGGGGTAGAGCTCAATGACGAGATGATCGCTTCCATCAAAGCACAGCTAAAGTCTGCATGTTCTCCAAGGCATGTACCTAGTGCAATTTACGCAATAAGCGATATACCTAAGACACGCTCAGGAAAGCTGGTCGAGTTAGCCGTTATGCAAGTCGTTAACAACCGAAGCGTCGAAAATTTAGGCGCAATAGCCAACCCTGAAGTGCTGGAGGAGATACGCAGGATAGTCGTCTCAAAATAACCTCCGAAGACTAAGTTGTTCGAGTATGTCCTTGCCTGCACCACGACGCTTGTTTAGAGCAAGTGAAGTTACATATACCCTCAGCAGATAAGAAAAAAGCGAGCTTGTTAGCTCGCTTTTGTCATTTTTTGTTCTTTATTCAGCGGTATTAGCGACGACCAAGCCCCATTAATACCGACATTGTTTTACCATCAGATGTAATGTCAAAAACGTGTTGCGATTCAACTTCAGTAAAGCCTGCTTCTTTCAGTGCACGCTCAGACTTCGCAAGGGTAAAACCGTCTTGTTCACATTCTGCAATCCAATCAAAATGAACAAAATAGCCGCCGTGGTTAAGTAGAGAATGCGAGATCGTTAATGACGCGTCTAAGTCTTCCACAAACGCTAAAACTGATGATGCAACCACCAAGTCGAACTGTCCACGAAACGCCGGATGCTGAGCGACCAAGCCGCGAGATAATGCATCTACCACAGGTTCTACGTTGACGAGCTCTTTTTTATCGAGTTCCTCAATCATGGCTTCCGATGCGTCTAATGCTACGATGTCTTTAACCATCGGTGACAATCGTTGACTTAACTGCCCTGTTCCGCATCCAAAATCTAGTACTTTAATGCCATCAAGCTGAGTTAGCTGTTGTAACTGCTCAAACACCGACTGCGCAAATTGCTCTGTTGCTGGATTTGATTCCCAGTTTTTTGCTAAGCCGTCCCAATCTTGTGCCATCGTGGCCTCCATGTTCACTTTTTGTAACCCACATAGATTACCGCAAAACCGTTAAAAGACCATAGACTTATCTGGCGGATTCGCGTTTTTTTCGATAATCTTTCATGGCTTTGGGAGCGCATCTGCATAATACCCAAATTCTTTGAATTCATTTATTGGTTGTGTCAAATCATGAACTTAACTCAAGTAGAAGCCTTCTGCACCATCGCTGAGTGTGGTTCTGTTTCTGAAGCGGCAAGGCAACTCGACTGCAATCGCACCAAACTCAGTATGTCGATTAAGGCATTAGAGAAAGATCTCGACGTTGAATTGTTTAACCGAACTGGCAACCAGCTCACCCTCTCTGAAGCTGGGAAAGCCATTTACAAAGATTGCGAACACCTACTTATCATCGCACAACGGGTCAGAAAGACCTGCGCTCAAATCTCGGAAGGGTTTAACGCGGAAGTTTGGGTAGCACGTGACGACTCCTTACCTGATGATCTCTGGCAAGAATTATCTCATACATTGAATAACCGCTTTCCTTCAACAACCTTCAACTTAATCTTGGCATCCAGTGGCGACTTAGCCAACTTGGTCAGTACCCACCAAGTAGATTTTGCTTTCGGCGTTGATTATGAGCGAGTAGACGATCCTCGTATCGTATATAACCCATTAGGCAAGATACGTATGATGTCAGTATGCAGTGTAGAACACCGCCTAAGTAAGATGCGCCGTGTCTCAGACGAGGATCTACGTAGTCAGATGCAAGCACTAATGGTGTACCTAAATGAGAAAGACAACCCTGAACTGCAACCTTTCTCGACTCGATATATTGGTTTTTCGAGTTTTGACTACATGCTGAACACCATCTTAGAAGAAGACGCTTGGGGCGTGCTTCCAGAACCATTAATCCGCCATTACCTTCGTCAGCAGAAGCTCGCCGTTATCAAACACACATACGGATTGACGCAAGAAGACTACTGTATGTTTTCACCTAACGGCCATACTGAGCATCCAGCAATGACGTGGTTAGCAGATAAATTGAGCGAGTATTTATTTGACTTCTAAACATTTTATCAGTGAGCGTCAATTTTACTGACACCAAAAAATCACAGTAAGCCATTGTTTTATAATAACATAAATAAAAACGCAATTTTTTAGATTAGTTACTGGTCACTTTGTGGTTGCCTAAATTACCTTATGAGCGAAGAATAGTAAGGTATTAAAATTCAAAGGCATCTTTTATGTGTGACAGGACAAGCAAAAACGAAAACCGTATTCTAACCATTTCAGCCCTTTTGGCATCTGGGTTCGCTGCTGGTGGTATGGTACTTGGCTTGCTTGTAGGCTCAATTGTCATCGTTTTTGACGGTGTTTACTCTTTGGTCAGCTTACTGTTAACTTTATTGTCACTGGCCGCTTCTTACTATATTAACAAGCCTTCAAAATCTGTATTCCCATTTGGAAAAGCGGTCTTAGAACCAATCGTTATTGCGATAAAAGCAGCCGTCATTTTAGTGGTTGTAAGCTTCTCTCTCTACTCTGCGATATCAGCATTGATGTCTGGAGGTCGCGAGGTCGATGCTTCTATTGCGACCTTATTCGGCATCGTGAATGTTATCGGCTGTGGTTACGCTTGGTGGTTTATGGCGAAACGCAGCCGCCGCTTCTCATCAGGCTTGATTGAAGCGGAGAAAAAACAGTGGCAAATGGATACTCTGCTAAGTGTGGCGGTGACCGTAGGATTTATCTCGGCTTGGGCTGTTTCACTAACGCCATTCTCTGAGTATGCGGTATATGCCGACCCCATGATGATGGTTTTAATGGGCTTTTACTTCCTCAAAGTACCGTTCGATATGCTAGTAGGTGCCTTACGTGAACTACTAATGATGACACCAAGCAAAGAGCTGTGTCAGAGCGTTGGCAAAGATGTTCTTGAGATTGAAAAAGTGACTGAGCATCAATTGAAACTGGCTGGCGTAACGAAGGTGGGCCAAGAGCTACGAGTAAATGTGGACGTACATATTGATGACGACACATTGGAGCTTGATACACTAGAGCACACTCGTAAGCAGCTTATCAAGCGACTGTCGAAGCACAGATTCAAGCTTCAACTACACTTGAACGTCGCTTATTAGAGTGCCACCAAAGAGCCGTTAAAACTCAATAAAAAGCTCCCAATCTCGGGAGCTTTTTTAATTTTTTCGATTTAGTTGCTTCGTATTCGAATACAGCTCGCAAGGGAGATCTGTTCGTTGCTCACTTAAATTCTCTGATCTCGTTGGTAACTTACCCAGCCGCTTCGCGCTTCTCTTTGGTGACTAACCAACACATCAGCGAGCCCACCGTTACCATCACAACGCCCTGCCAAAAGCTATGGCTCAGAGTTACGCCAAGAATAATGGAAGAAAATAAAGCGGAAAAAATGGGCGTGAAGTAAGACAAGGTGGCGAGAAAAACCATATTGCCGCCAACGATCGCGATGTTCCATAAACCATAACCACCAGCCATTAAAGCCGCAGAAGCCACTAAGTACCCCACCGCTTCCCAACTGAATGTCATTGGTGGCTCATCCGTAAACGCATATTTGACCCAAAGCGAAACAGCTGTTGCAATGAAAAACAGGGTAATCGCATTATGTTTAGATTGCTGCCTTTGGGTTAAGTTGCAATAAAAAGCCCATATAACCGCGCCAGCGAAAGCCATAAAATACACCAGAGGGTTACTACTAACATTGGACATGATCTGAGTTATGGATAAGCCATTCTCACCGCTCACAGTCCAAGCAACCCCAACAAACGCCAGCGTAACTGCGGGATAAAGCAACCAGTTTGTTTTTTTATTGCTGCCAAGGACCGCAAATAAAACCGTCAGTGCGGGCCAAAGGTAGTTGACAATCGACACCTCAATTGCCTGCGCACGCGAGTTGGAATATCCCAAAGATAGAGCGAGAAATATTTCATAGCAGACGAACATCGCACCACCAAGCACAAGATACTTGGGAGAAAAGTAAGACAACTTTGGAATACCGACCACGATAAGAAGGAAAACAGAGCTGAGAGAGTACAACATGGCTGCCCCACCTACAGGACCTAAACTCTCCGTAACCAACCTCGCGATGCCAAGCAGACAACTCCAAGAGAGAATCGCGATACAACCATAAAGTGTGAAACGAAATTGCACTGATTTCATGTGACCTACCACTCACGAATGCCAAAGGAAACGTCAGCTTAACTCAAAAATGATCAGGTTCAACGTACTGTTTTATAAAAATCAGTATAAAAATCATTCTATTAAGCCGTTGGAGTTGATATGAAACATTTTCTGCCCTCTAGTGTTATGCTTACACCCTTTGTTGTGCGCTACTATGATGAAGATGACAACGAGAGTGAAAACGTTAAAACACACTCGGAAACGCATGGTCTAGATAGCGAAGAGCAATCTAAGGAACGTTCAGAGTAAAGGAATCCAAACATGAAAAAAGTCGCAGTCATTTTAAGTGGTTCAGGCGTTTACGACGGTTCTGAGATCCACGAAGCAGTGTTGGCGCTCTACGCCATCGAGAAAGCAGGGGCAACTTGGCACTGCTTTGCACCTAACATTGACCAACTCCACGTCATCAATCACCTAACTGGTGACGAAATGGATGAAACCCGTAACGTCTTGATCGAATCAGCTCGTATCGCACGCGGAAACATTGACGATGTTGCCAAACTTAACGTTGATGAATACGATGCCCTACTGCTTCCTGGTGGATTTGGTGCTGCGAAAAACTTAACCGACTTCGCCGTTTCAGGTGCAGAGTGCTCCATTAACACACACGTAGCTCAAGCTTGTCGCGCGTTTGCTAATTCGAAAAAACCAGCTGGCTATCTGTGTATTTCTCCTGTCATTATTCCGATGATTTATGAGCAAGGCGTGAAAGGAACGGTAGGCAATGATGAGGCAGTCTCAATAGCATTTAATCAAATGGGCGGTGAACACACCACGTGCCCTGTCGAAGACATCGTTTTTGATGAAAAACACCTCGTACTTTCAACCCCTGCTTACATGTTGGCAGAAAATATCTCTCAAGCGGCCTCAGGTATCGAAAAGTTAGTATCAAAGCTGATTAAAATAGCTTAATTATTAGTAGTTAGCTTATAAAACACTTCCCTATCCCCATTGATAATTAAGTTATTAATGGGGGTTTTTTATACTTTAGTCGAATTTAGAGATATATCCGCGTCAGAAGTCAATTTTTGCCAATCGTTTGCGTCCATAATTTCATATTTGTTCTACTTTATATCAGTGTTGCACTTATACGCAGTGCAACAAGATCACTGTCACAGTTTTTCTCTTGCAAGTACCTCTAAGTAGGTAAACTTGCTTCAGATCAACTTCAATCTGGAAACGAATGTGCGACAGTAAATGGCAAATTAAGAAAGATTATTAAAAATAACGACGGAGCTATCCAATATGACAAGTGCATTTTTTATCCCTACGGTAAACCTAATGGGCGCTGGTTGTTTGAAAGACGCAGCAGACAGCATCCAATCTCAAGGCTTTAAAAAAGGTTTGATCGTTACGGATAAGATCCTTAACCAAATCGGTGTAGTCAAACAAGTTCAAGACCTTCTCACTGAGCGCGATGTAGCAACCGTTGTGTTTGATGGCACTCAACCAAATCCAACTATCAGCAACGTTAACGACGGCTTAGCACTTCTTACTGATAACGAATGTGACTTCGTTGTCTCTCTAGGTGGTGGTTCACCACACGACTGTGCGAAAGGTATCGCGCTTGTTGCTTCTAACGGCGGCAAAATCGCAGATTACGAAGGCGTAGACCAGTCTGCAAAACCAATGATGCCACTTATCGCAATCAACACGACGGCAGGTACTGCATCTGAAATGACGCGTTTCTGCATCATCACTGACGAAGAGCGTCACATCAAGATGGCTATCGTTGATAAGCACACAACACCGCTTATCTCGGTAAACGATCCAGAGCTAATGCTCGCTAAGCCTGCTTCGCTAACTGCGGCAACAGGTATGGATGCCCTAACTCACGCGATTGAAGCTTACGTATCTATCGCGGCAACACCAATCACTGATGCGGTAGCAATTAAAGCGATTGAGCTTATCCAGGCTTATCTACGCACAGCAGTGAAAAACGGTGAAGATCTAGAAGCTCGTGAACAAATGGCATACGCGCAGTTCATGGCGGGTATGGCATTCAACAACGCGTCTCTAGGTTACGTACACGCAATGGCACACCAGCTAGGTGGTTTCTATGACCTTCCACACGGTGTTTGTAACGCGATTCTTCTACCTCACGTACAGCGTTACAACGCGCAAGTATGTCCTGAGCGTCTACGTGACGTAGCAAAAGCAATGGGCGTAAACGTAGAAGGCATGTCTGCTGAAGCAGGTGCAGCGGCAGCAATCGACGCTATCGTTACTCTAGCGAAAGATGTGGGTATCCCAGCAGGTATCAAAGAGCTTGGTGCGAAACTAGAAGACATCCCAACACTAGCAGACAACGCACTGAAAGACGCTTGTGGTTTCACTAACCCTAAACAAGCAACTCACGAAGAAATTTCTAAGATCTTCGAAGAAGCGATGTAATCTCGCTACATAAACAATTCTCTAGCCTTAATTCAATCCCCGATCTCGTATCGGGGATTTTTTACATTCATATACAAGTGAATCTCTGCCAAACATAGTCTTTTAGTGTTAGCTTTTAAGTATTAACACGATTCATATTGGAAGGAACCATGAGAACGATTGCTGCTGCCCTACTCACTTGTTTATCCTTTTCTGCCAACGCTGCCGAATACCGCGCGAACGAGGTGGCGAATGGATTTCAGATCCCTTGGGGGATCGAGTTTTTAGATAACCAACGCGTTATTGTCAATGAAAAGAACGGTACGGTTTCGTTGCTGGATATCAGCACAGGCAAACCTCAAAAGCTGTTTAACGTCCCCAATGTGAACACCAGTGGACAAGCCGGCTTATTGGATGTCGCGCGCGCACCGAATGCCGATAAGCAAAACCCGCAACTCTTCTTTACCTACAGCAAGCGCACGAGCAAAGGCAATACGGTGGCGTTAGCGACGGCGCAATTGCAAAACAATCAACTTGTGGGTTGGAACGATCTCTTTGTTGCTGATGCCATCACCGACACAGGGCGTCACTACGGCAGTCGACTTTCATTTGTAGACGACAAAGTTTACTTCTCAATCGGTGACCGTGGCGAACGTGATAATGGGCAAGACACTCAAACCCATGCTGGCAGTATTCTTCGCCTTAACCTTGATGGTTCGGTTCCACAAGACAACCCATTCAAACCTTCCGAAGCTCGTCCTGAGATATGGAGTTACGGGCACCGCAACCCACAAGGTATGTTTTACGACGAAGCAACTAAACAGCTGTGGTCGATTGAGCATGGACCACGCGGTGGCGATGAAATTAATCTAATCAAGAAAGGCGCAAACTACGGCTGGGCAAAAGTCTCTCATGGTAAAGAATATTGGGGACCGTTGGACGTTGGGGAAGCTAAGTCGTTACCGGGAATGGAAGATCCCAAGCTGGTATACATCCCTTCTATCGCACCCAGTAATATGATTTTGTACCGTGGTGATAAATACCCAGAATTGGACGGGAAAATCCTCGCAGGCGCATTGAAACTGGCGCACATCAACGTGGTTTCTATTGATAATGGCAAGCTCACCGAATCAAAAAGATTGATGGAGAGTCTTGGTGAACGAGTAAGAGATATAACCATCAGCCCCGATGGCTATATCTATTTTTCTACCGACAGCGGCAAAATCTTTCGTCTTGAGGAAAGGTAATCAAACACTAAAATCGTTAAGGCTATTTAATTTGTGACGTACTAGTGATTTATTTTCGTACAATCTAAGCAGAAGAATCTAAACTTAACAATAACCTTTTGTTTTTTAAAACGATAGTTCGGTTAAGTTGTACGAGGTCATTATGATTCCATTCCCTTTACAGCTCGATAAAATTAAAGCCGTGGTGTTTGATTTAGACAACACCTTGGTGAGTTCTGATATGAACTTCGGCGAATTGCGACAACAGCTTGGCTGTCCGCAGAGTGAAGATCTATTGGATTTTGTCGACGCACTTGAGCACCCTCATCATCGAGAGCACGCTCATAACGTGATATTTGATTACGAGATTTCTGATGCTGAGCAGTCTGCTCCAATGATTGGCTGCCATGAATTACTCGCCCACTTGCATCAAAATGAAATCAAAACCGCTATCGTGACGCGCAACTGCCAAATCGCCACGCAGCGCAAACTAGAGCACAACCAAATCTCTGTGGAGCGAGTCATCACTCGTGAATGCTTCCCGCCCAAGCCAGACCCATTGTCTTTACAGGTGTTGGCGAAAGAGTGGCGTTTGATGCCTGATGAAGTGCTTTATGTCGGCGATTACCTTTACGACTTACAGGCAGCGTATAACGCGCAGATGCCCTCTTGCCTTGTGCACCATGGGAATCAAGAAACCTTCAATGACTCAGCCTCGTTGGCGCTTAATGAACTCAGTGATTTATTGAGCCGTTTCGAATCCTTACCACGCAAATAAAGCACACACAAAAAATACGCAAACAAAAAAAGGGGCACCAACGTGCCCCTTATGACTTATTCCCGATTGTTTCATGCGTTCCCAAGGATTGCTTGGGTGATGCGCTGCTTAGCCTTGTAGGTAAGCGTTAAGCATCCACATTAATTTTTCTTGCTCACGGATGTAGTCACCCATCAATGCCGCTGTACCTTCGTCATCTGCTTCACCCGCGTTTTGTAGAATCTCACGCTGTTTTAGAAGTAGAACGCTAAAGCCTTGAACCAGACCTTGTACACACTCCTCACCAGAAGTCGCGTTTTGATGTTCTTTAATTTCACTTGCTTCCAAGTAGTTGCTGAATGCGTGCGCTGGCGTATGACCCAAAGTTAGAATACGCTCTGCAAGCTCATCGATTTTTGTTTGTAGATCAGTGTAGATCTCTTCAAATTTTACGTGCAGTTCGAAGAATTGCGCACCTTTAATATTCCAGTGGTAACCGCGAGAGTTCATGTACAACACTTGGTAATGCGCTAGCAGTTGATTTAACTGTTGAGCTAGTTGTGCTGATTGTTCGCTGTCTAGACCAATTAGGCTTACTTGTTTGTTCATAATCTTGCTCCTAGAAGGATGATACCAATCGTAGTAACTAACAATTCTCTTACTGGGATTGGTATAAAGTTTAAAAATTCTTTTGCAGTATTTGCTGCCGATGGAGTCATATTACGACTCCGGCTCGGTGAAGAGAATTTGGTTTTAACTATGATTTAAATAGCTAAATCCAATGAGCAAGTAGACGAATATCGGCGTATCATCCAACAAAAAGCCCCAACCCTTTTTGTGTAAAAAGGATTGGGCTTTTTTACTATTTGGTTAACGTTCAAAAGTAGATGAACAGACGTAAACCTTATCTACGCCGTTTTAAAAGTTGCCATCTGTTGATTCAGCTCGGTAACTTGCTCTTTTACTTGCAATGATGTCTCTGATGCACGTTGGCTGTTATTCGAAACCTCATCCACTGATTGAGTAATACCGGACATCAATCCAGTGATCGAATTGGTCGCATGAGATTGCTGCTCTGCCGCTGCCGCAAGCTCTGCCATTTGTTCATTCAAGGAACCTATTTGCTCAGTAGTAACAAGCAAACGAGTTACCGCTTTTTCAATGTGCTCAGCGCCCTGCTCCGCAAGTGATTGACTGTGTTCAATCTCCTCAACCACAGAATTGGTCGAGCGTTGAATCGCATTGATGATGCCGTTGATTTCTGTCGTCGATTGAGTAGTGCGCGTCGCTAACATGCGTACTTCGTCCGCCACAACCGCAAAGCCTCGTCCTTGGTCACCCGCACGCGCTGCTTCTATCGCGGCATTCAATGCCAGTAAGTTAGTTTGTTCTGCTAAGCCTTCAATCACCTCTGTAACTCGGCCAATGGCTTCGCTCTCTTTGCTTAACTGTGTTACTTGCGTACTCGCGGTTTCAATGCTGCCGTGCAAGCTTTCCATGGTGACTTTGTTTTGCTCTAAAGCATCACGACCTTGTTCAATCTCGCCTTTTGAGTCAGAAAGCTTCTGCACCGATTGATTGGCTTGATCTAGGGTGTTACGCGCGGCTAAAGCGATTTCATCCAATTGGCTTCCCATTTCAACAATGCTGGTCTGTTGCTTTTCTACATTCGCTGAAGTGACTTGCGCCGATTCCAACAAAGCTCCCATGCTGGTATCCACTTGGTGCGCTTTTTCACTCACCCCTGCCACGATGCTCGCTAACGATTGGTTCATGCGGTTAATCGAATCGGTAAGGTCTGCCAATTCATCTTTCCCAACAACGGTGAGCGGAGGCTGAGAAACGTCCCCTGAAGCGATCGTCTTTGCACGCTCCGATAAGTTTTTCACTCGACGACCAATGGTATTGCCCATGTATTTTGAAATCGCTACTGCGGCAAACAAAACCAATGCCGCTGCAATCAACATGGTGGTGAGTACGTTCTTGATCGACTGATTAATACCCTTTCCACTTTGATCAGCACGACTTTGCTGAGCCAATACGATCGTTTCTAAACTTTGGTCTAGGGCATCCGCTGCTGGTAACAGTTCGTTCGCCATCAGCAAGTTTGATTCGTTCCACTCTGGCGATTGACGCAATGCAATTACCTGCTCTGCTAAAGGAAAGTACAGTTGCTGCATTTCTTTAAACAGTGACCACAATGATTGGTCGTTATCAGTAAGCCTGTCGAGTTTACTGTCGATTTCCGCCACAGACTGATTGTGGTACTTAATCAAGTCGTGGTATTTGTCCAGATGATCTTGCTGCCCGTACAACAGGAAATCTCGCAGAGCAGACAGTGCATTGGCGAGCGAGGTATAGCTATCCGCGTAAACTTTAAACAAACGCTTTCTGTCTCCACCAAATGGGTTTCCTGACTCTTCATTGATTAAGCTTTGAAGCTGATCAAGTGCCACTTCTGCAATGGGTGCCGCTTCGTTAATAAAGAGGTTGTGCGCGGGTAAGTTCTCATCACTGTGGCTAAGTTCAATCAGCTTGTTCAAAGAGACTTTTACCGCGTCCCACTGGCTTTGAATCGCTTGAAAATCCTGTTCAGAGATCAGAGCCTGCAACGTTGGAAGCGACTCGTCTGTAGATGCCATGATATTGCGTACGTCCTCACTCAGACGTGCGCTCGCCTCTTCATCGCCACCTAGCAACATGTAGGCTCGAATAGAAGACAGCGACGCTTGAACGGACTGTTGGATACCGCGACTGGTGTCGACGGTCGGTAAATCGGATTTAAGTAACGAAGAGGCGTATTGCTCTACGGTAGTGACGTTGCGATACGTGAATACCGCTGATGCCATAAAAAGTACGGCTAGCAGCACAAAACTGAGCTGCAACTTCCCTGATATCGTAAGGTTCATCCATAAACTCCTGACAACGATGAGCCTTAAATATAACGATGTTTACAAAAATGTTAAATACTGGTATCAAAAGTTACTAAGAAAACCATGTAAATCACTATTTTAAGCCGATAAATAGGGCTTATTTGAAGTATGGTATGCGCTCACTACGTAAAATCAGATAATTAACGTAAGTCGTTTCTAAGCAGTCTTGATCCCACAACGAAAGAATCCGCTTAGTGGCGAAGTAGTAATCTTTATTACGCAGTAGCACACCCACCGTGCGGCTGAGCTGCTCAAAGCGCTGTTGCTCATTAGCAGAGATGTCATTGTCTTCATTTTGAATGATGGGCGCCAATCCATCGGCAAACCAGTTGTTCAGAATTTCACGCATCTCAAGTTCCGACTCTGGTACATCGATACTAGACAACTCACGATGCTGTGGTGGCGGTACTATGTACTTCGACGCTTTTGGCGAACTGACATAACGGTACATGTCGCTCCTCCTTGTAAATGACTCTTATACCCAAGTGACTTCAAGATGCAGGATTCAGAGCGTTGTCATTGATTCGGGGTCAAGGAAAACAACTCAGCGTAATAGTCAGCTCTTTCCAAGTTGTTTGACACAGAAGCCGAGTCAATGACACGCTCCCGAAGGGCGAGCTGTCTTGGTTTGTATACTTTGTTGTCGATTCTTGATTTAGACCCACTAGACCTTTAAATCGCCGCCGCGTCTACAAACCAAGCCATTCTCGCTGAACCTAACATCTCGAGGTTACTTGGGTATAAACTAACTAAGAATACTTTTCTCAATTTCCAAGTTTTTTTCTACAGCTCATAGAAAGAAGCCCAACAAAAAAGCCATGCAAAGTAGGCTCTGCATGGCTTTGGTTTGGGCAGCAATGACACTGCCCTCGTCTAGGACTGGTTACATTGAGCTTTGATCGAAATCGTTGCCTTGGTCAGTACCCGTTTGAGTATCCGAGTCGAAGCTGCCAGAGTCATCCGTGAAGTCAACACCTTGATCTTGACCTCCCGCACTTGTCCAGTCGCTGCCGCCAGATTCCATACCCGCCATGTCTGGTTGCTGATCTTGAGCAGAACCTTGCATGGTGTATTGATCATCGACTTCAACTTCAACTGTGCCACTCGCACCTTCTACTGCGCTGCCCAATTCGTCGTAACCTTGGAATTGGATTTCGCTCGTACCTTCGTAACCTTCTGGTAAGTCAACCGATACTGGTTGGTTCAGGTTGCCACTTAATGTGAAGCTGCCATCGCCATTATCCAGTGCGTTGCTTACTGATGCACCATCAGGTAGACCGGACATTTCTGCATAATCCACCGATTCGTTACCACTGACCTCATCTGGAACCGAGATAGAAATGGTATCGCCTGGTGCCGCAGTCACATCAGCTGCGCTCTCCTCTTCACTGTCTGCACCGTTTGCTGCTTGCTCTTCAGGCTGTTGCGCTTCGCCAACTTGCTGCTCTGATGATGCTTGAGCAGTTTGGATTTGTGGCTCGTCGCTTTGCGCTGAATCGTCCGCAACTTGGATGCTCAGATTCTGAGTCGATACTTCACCGTTGTCGTTGACCTGAACATCCATAGCCAAATTGCCATCGAAGTCATCGTTCGGCCAGTACGTCCACTCTTCATCACCTGATTTCGCGAAGAAACCAGCATCGTTTGCATCGGCGACATCCAACACTTCTGCTGAAGGGCTAATGCCAAGTTCATCAATCAACTGCGCTTCCGTTAGTGTTAGTGAACCATCATCAGCCAGTGCGTAGCCTTCGCTGGTTGTGGTTTCACCTTCACCTTGGATGTCGACATTAAAGAAGCTCTCAATGCGGTTTTCACCGTCAGTTGCAATAAAGCCAACTTGAACATCTCCGGTGTAGCCTTCTGCTGGTGTGAATTGGTAGTTACCTTGGTTATCGGTCTCTATCACACCTTGACCTTCCATTAGGCTCACTGACTCAATGCTCAAGCTGTCGCCTTCTGCATCGCTCAAGGTCGATAGCATGTCATCATTGGTGAACGACAAGGTGCCATCCGCTGCCATTTCTGTGGTAGAAATACTGTCGATTTCTGGAGAAGCATTCTCTTGTGGCGCATCTTCTTTCACGACCACACCTGTTTGCTCATCATGAAGCACACCGTCTTTATCAATCACGTATGCGATATCCGCTTCACCAGTAAAGCCTGGTGCTGGATTGAATGTCCATGTGCCATCACCGTTATCGACAATCTCACCTTGGCTGCGATCAGCTAGGTGAACGAATTTCACTTCATCACCCGCGTCAGCGTCTACGTTTTCTGCCAATCCGATTAGGTCATCAGCGGTTAGGATAACTGGTTCACCCGCTAGGGTTTCGAAGTCACCTGAATCGATGCCATCTTCGAACTCTTCTGGCTCGTCACCGTAATCCACCGTGGTTGCGGTCACGGTTACGAAGAACTCGCCATTAAAGTCAGCCGGAGGCGTCATTTGCAGGTCTGAAATATCCCACTCGTTCAAGTCGATGTATTGACCCGGTTCCGTAATGGTAATGGTGTTCACACCATCCGTAACTTCGAAGCCAACAGGGAAACCAGTCATCACTAGGTTACTTAACGTTTCTGAGTCGTCGATTAGACCGACATTCAAGCCTAGGTGACCCGTTTCGTCCTCACCGAAGACTAACGGACCATCATGGTCGGTTGTGATGACTGCGCCATCCGCAACAGGGCGAACAAACACTGGTACATCAAGTACTGTTTCAAACTCACCGTCACTTACCACAACTTGCAAGTCAGAAACCCCTGCAAAATCGCCAGTCGGTGTGAATGTCCAAGTACCGTCACCGTTGTCTGTTACCTCACCACCATCTTCACCTTCTGCGGTGATAATGCGTGATACGACTAGGTTTTCAGTATCGATATCGCCAAACAAGTTCATCAGGTCGCCAGCGTCGAAGGTGAATGCGCCATCTTCGTCGGTTGCCATAAAGGCATTACCCACATTGAATGGAGCATCGTTGACTGGGATAACATCCACATTCAACGAGCCTTCAACCACTTCTTCACCATCCGTCGCGGTGTAGCCCAGTTCCACCAAACCATTGAAGTCTTGAGTGGTTACCAAGTGGTACATACCATCTGGTTGCTGGGTTAATGTCGCGTTTGCAGGCGCACGAACCGTGATGCTTTCTACGCTGATTTCGTCACCATCAAGATCCGTAACTTGATCAGCGATGTAAGCTGGGTCAATCACCATGACCACATCTTCTTCGCCTTGCATCTGGATGGTTGGCGCTTCTGGTGCATCATTAACCGCTTCGATGTTTAGATTGCCTTCAACCGGCGTCACTAAATCACCATCGCTGACGCCGAACGACATTGGCACATCGCCGTTGAAGTTCTCAGCCGGAGTGAATGACCAAGTACCATCACCGTTGTCTAGCAAGTCACCGTATTGCTCATCAATCACTAAGTCGACAGCAGACAGTTCGTCGTAGGTGTTGTCGATGTCTGTCGCGTTAGCAAGCAACATGTCCTGCGTGATAAGAATGGTGGTATCTTCGGTGCCAGCAATATTCACTGGCGTTGATTGCGGCGCATCGTTAATTGGGTTCACCGTTAGGTCGACGCCCACTTCCACGCTCGCACCATCGTTATCAATCAAGCCGAAGCTTAGGTCGATATCGCCATTGAAGTTCGCATCAGGCGTAATCGTAAAGCTACCATCTTGGTTCTCAACAACGGTTGCATTGGCTACCGCGGTTAAGTTCACTGCTTCTAGATTATCGCTGTCGACGTCACCTGCTTGAGCCAGTAACTGCTCTTGACTCAATGTGATTGAACCGTCTTCATCGACGCTGTAAGCCAAGTCGCCAGATACCGGAGCATCGTTGACAGGCAATACATCAATGTTCGCGTTGGTTGTCGCAGTTGCACCGTCTTCATCAGCGACGACTACGTCTAGGCTTACGCCACCGTTGAAGTTTTCATTTGGCGCGAAGCTGTAAGTGCCATCGTCATTCGCCGTTAGAATACCGTCGCTACCACTGTAAGAGACGCTTTCTAGGCTCACGTCACCTTCCACATCGCTTGATTGCGCTAGCAGTTGCTCTTTCGTGAAGATAATGACTTCGTCTTCATTAACAGAGTAACTTGTCGCACCTGCGATTGGTGGATCGTTCACCTCAAGTACCGTGATACCTGCGGTAGTTGAATCCGTCGCACCATCTTCATCGACCACGACAACATCTAGGCTCACTTCGCCATTGAAGTTCTCGTTTGGCGAGAAGGTGTACGTGCCATCACCGTTGATTTCCAGCACACCATCGTTACCGCTGTAGCTCACGCTATCAATCGATACATCGCCTTCAATATCCGATGAGTTCGCTAGTAGCTGTTCATCACTGATGGTGATCGAGTTATCTTCATGCACTGTGTAAGACGTGCTGCCTGCCACTGGTGGATCGTTCTCAGGCGTGACTGTCACATCGATATTCGCGGTCACGGTATCCGTGCCATCAGAAACATCGAAGGTAAAGTTCACATTACCATTGAAGTTCTCATTCGGTGCGAAGCTATACGTACCATCGCCATTGTCGGTTAGAACACCGTCTGCGCCAGTGTAAGTCACGCCTTCAACAGTTAGGTTGTCACCATCAATATCCGTTGCGCCATCAAGCAGATCTTGGTCAGTGAAGGTCAACACACCATCTTCACCAATAGTGAACGCTTGATCTTCTGGCTGCGGCAAGTCATTAACTGGGTTAACCGTTAGGTCCGCCGTTGCAACAATAGTGTCGCTGCCATCGTTGATATCGAACGTGATATCAATGTCGCCATTGAAGTTCGCGTCAGGCGTAATGGTAAAGCTACCATCGTCATTAGCCGTAACCGTCGCATCACCGTCAACCACTAGGTTAGAAGCGGTTAGTGCATCACCTTCTACATCCGATGCTTGAGCAAGAAGCTGCTCTTGGCTCAATGTGATTGAACCGTCTTCATCGACGCTGTAAGCCAAATCACCTGATACTGGAGCATCATTGATTGGTAAGACGTCAATGTTTGCATTGGTTGCTACCGTTGCGCTATCTTCATCAGTCACAACCACATCAAGGCTGACATCACCATTGAAGTTTTCGTTTGGTGCGAAGCTGAATGTGCCATCGCCGTTGTCAGTAAAGATACCGTCGGAGCCGCTGTAGCTGACACTAACAATCGCCACCTCACCTTCAATATCGGAAGAGTTTGCCAACAACTGTTCTGCGCTGATGGTGATAACTTCATCTTCATCAATGGTGTAACTGGTTGTGCCTGCGATTGGTGGATCATTCACCTCAAGAACGGTAATACCCGCTGTTGTTGTATCAACCGCGCCGTCCTCGTCAACCACGACAACATCTAGGCTAACATCGCCTGTAAAGTTTTCGTTTGGTGAGAAGGTGTAAGTACCATCGCCATTAATTTCTAGCACACCGTCGTTACCGCTGTAGCTCACGCTGCTGATCGCAACATCACCCTCGATATCAGACGAATTAGCCAGTAGTTGCTCGTCACTGATGGTGATCGAGTTGTCTTCATGTACTGTGTAAGACGTGCTGCCCGCAACCGGAGGATCGTTCTCTGGAGTGACTGTCACATCGATATTCGCGGTCACGGTATCCGTGCCATCAGAAACATCGAAGGTAAAGTTCACATCACCATTGAAGTTCTCGTTTGGAGCAAAGCTGTAGGTCCCATCACCGTTATCGGTTAGGACACCATCAGCGCCAGTGTAAGTGACACCTTCTACCGATAGGTCATCACCATCGATATCCGTTGCGCCATCAAGCAGATCTTGGTCAGTGAAGGTCAACACACCATCTTCACCAATAGTGAACGCTTGATCTTCTGGCTGCGGTAAGTCATTAACTGGGTTAACCGTTAGGTCAGCCGTTGCAACGATAGTATCGCTGCCATCGTTGATATCGAACGTGATATCAATATCGCCATTGAAGTTCGCATCAGGCGTAATCGTAAAGCTACCATCTTGGTTCTCAACAACGGTTGCATTGGCTACCGCGGTTAAGTTCACTGCTTCTAGATTATCGCTGTCGACGTCACCTGCTTGAGCCAGTAACTGCTCTTGACTCAATGTGATTGAACCGTCTTCATCGACGCTGTAAGCCAAGTCGCCAGATACCGGAGCATCGTTGACAGGCAATACATCAATGTTCGCGTTGGTTGTCGCAGTTGCACCGTCTTCATCAGCGACGACTACGTCTAGGCTTACGCCACCGTTGAAGTTTTCATTTGGCGCGAAGCTGTAAGTGCCATCGTCATTCGCCGTTAGAATGCCGTCGCTACCACTGTAAGAGACGCTTTCTAGGCTCACGTCGCCTTCCACATCGCTTGATTGCGCTAGCAGTTGCTCTTCCGTGAAGATAATGACTTCGTCTTCATTGACAGAGTAACTTGTCGCACCTGCGATTGGTGGATCGTTCACCTCAAGAACGGTAATACCCGCAGTGGTTGAGTCTGTGGCACCCTCGTCATCGACAACCACAACGTCTAGGCTGACCTCGCCATTGAAGTTTTCGTTTGGAGAGAAGGTGTACGTACCATCGCCATTGTCTTGGAAGACGCCATCGTTGCCACTGTAAGTCACACTACTGATGTCTACGTCGCCTTCAATATCCGACGAATTAGCCAGTAGTTGCTCGTCACTGATGGTGATCGAGTTGTCTTCATGTACTGTGTAAGACGTGCTGCCCGCAACCGGAGGATCGTTCTCTGGCGTCACACTCACATCAATGTTGGCAGAGGTCGTATCCGTACCGTCTGACACATCGAACGTAAAGTTCACATCGCCATTGAAGTTCTCATTCGGTGCGAAGCTGTACGTGCCATCGCCATTGTCGGTTAGGACACCGTCCGCGCCAGTGTAAGTCACGCCTTCAACTGTTAGGTTGTCACCTTCTACATCCGTCGCACCTGTTAATAGGTCAGCATCGGTGAAGGTAAGAAGACCGTCCTCACCCACGGTGAACGCTTGATCTTGTGGCTCTGGCGCATCATTGACTGGTGTAACGGTTAGGTCGAGACCTGCCGCAACCACTTCTTCGCCATCCGTGACATCGTAACTAAACTCAATGTCACCGTAGAAGTTCTCGCTCGGAGTAATGGTGAAGCTGCCATCCTCGTTCATTTCAACCGTTGCATTTTCATCATTGGTGCTCAGGTTGATTGCGCTTAGGTCGTCACCATCGATATCAACAGCGTGCTCCAGTAACTGCTCTTGAGTCAGCGTAATGCTGTTGTCTTCGGCAGTTACCGCAGTGATATCACCCGTCACTTCTGGTGCATCATTGGTTGGCGAGATATGAATTGTCACATCTTGCGTCGCTGTCGCCGTTGTACCTGTATCCACATCCGTAGAGGTTGCATTCACGGTTAGCGTCACATCGCCATTGAAGTCCGCAGAAGGAATAAACTCTAGCCCTTCTAGCTCGCCTGGTTGTAGTGACCAAGTGCCGTCCCCGTTATCAACACCTGCTGATAGTGCGCTGCCTTCTGGCACATCTTCAATCAAGATAGCGAGGTTTTCTGAGCCATCGGTATCGGTCAATGCTGCATCGATATCAAGCGGCACTGGTGTATCTTCGGTACCAATAATTTGGTAATCCGCATCCGCTACCGTGATTTCAATGTTGTTGATACCAAACGATTCATCCCAAACGTCTTGATTCAAGGTTGAACCGAAGCCGAGTTGCAGTTCGCCATCCTCGACAGGAACCGTCAGGTTGATTTGGTGAGCTTGGTCATTCCAACCACTGAAGCCTTCACGTTGAGAGGCTCCGTGGATCACTTCACCCACTTCGTTACCGTCAGAATCGTAAAGCGTTGTCGTACCATCTTGAGTACGGAACGCTGAGTTCTCTAACGTCGTTAGCTGTTCACCGCCGACAAAGATTTGGAACGACTCGCCATCCCAAGAATCGATTTCGTAGAAGCTAAACGAGATATTCACTTCATTGACATCGCTTGGGATCTCGTAGGTTTTGCTGACCGCTTCATCACCGCCAGTGCCACCAATACGACCCAGCATGTCGCCCGTTTCGAAGCCTTGTGAACTCTCTGTGTTCGCGTTCCAACCGTTCGAGCCAGACTCGAAGTTATCAGAGGCAATCACCAAGTCCGAAGCAATCGACAGCTCTGGCATATCAACCACAGATTGAACATCAATGTTCGCTTCAGCAGGAACCGTTGCAGTGCCATCGTTGACATCAAACGTCACGTTCACATTGCCATCGAAGTTTTCATTCGGTGCAAAGGTGTACGTGCCGTCACCGTTATCAACCAAAGTACCACTGTCAGAAGCAACATTTTCAACCGTTAGGTTATCACCATCGATATCACCTGCATTTTGCAGCAGTTGCTCTTCAGTGAAGGTGAAACTGGTGTCTTCTTGCGTGACGAACTGTGGCTGACCAACCGTTGGTAGGTCGTTTACTGGATTCACAGTCAGATCGGCAGTCGCTTGAATGGTCGCATCACCGTCCGTAATGTCGAAGCTCAGATCAATGTCGCCATTGAAGTCCGCATCCGGTGTGATAGTGAAGCTGCCGTCGTCGTTCGCAACAACGGTCGCATTACCGTCAACAGTCAGGTTGGATGCAGTTAGGTCATCACCATCCACGTCGCCTGCTTGTGCAAGAAGCTGCTCTTGGCTGAGAGTGATAGAACCATCTTCATCCACGCTGTATGCCAAATCACCTGATACCGGAGCATCGTTGACTGGAAGAACATCGATGTTGGCATTGGTTGCTACCGTTGCACCATCTTCATCGGTCACGACTACATCTAGGCTGACATCACCGTTGAAGTTTTCGTTTGGTGCGAAGCTGAATGTACCGTCGCCATTGTCAGTAAAGATACCGTCAGAGCCGCTGTAGCTGACGCTATCAATCGCCACCTCACCTTCAACGTCAGAAGCATTCGCCAGTAGCTGCTCAGAGCTGATGGTGATGACTTCGTCTTCGTTCACTGAGTAGCTGGTCGCGCCGGCGATTGGTGGATCGTTCACCTCAAGTACCGTGATACCTGCGGTGGTTGAATCCGTCGCACCGTCTTCGTCTACCACAACAACATCTAGGCTGACTTCACCATTGAAGTTCTCGTTTGGAGAGAAGGTGTAAGTACCATCACCATTGTCTTGGAACACGCCATCTGCGCCGCTGTAGCTCACGCTATCAACCGAAACATCGCCTTCAATATCTGACGAGTTCGCTAGTAACTGCTCATCGCTGATGGTGATTGAGTTGTCTTCGTGTACGGTGTAAGACGTGCTACCTGCCACCGGTGGATCGTTCTCTGGCGTAACACTTACATCGATATTTGCGGTCACGGTATCCGTGCCATCAGAAACATCGAAGGTAAAGTTCACATCGCCATTGAAGTTTTCGTTTGGTGCGAAGCTGTAAGTGCCATCACCATTGTCGGTTAGGACACCATCTGCGCCTGTGTAGCTCACGCCTTCAACCGATAGGTCATCGCCATCGATATCTGTTGCGCCATCAAGCAGATCTTCATCAGTGAACAACAAGACGCCATCTTCACCAATGGTGAACGCTTGATCTTCTGGTTGTGGTAGGTCGTTAACTGGATTAACCGTTAGATCTGCTGTTGCGACCAAGGTGTCAGAACCATCACTGATATCAAACGTGATATCAATGTCACCATTGAAGTTCGCATCAGGCGTGATGGTGAAGCTGCCATCGTCGTTAGCAGTTACTGTCGCATTACCATCCACAAGTAAGTTTTCAGCAACAAGGTCATCGCCGTCCACATCGCTCGCTTGAGACAACAATTGCTCTTGGCTCAATGTAATGGTGTTATCTTCATCTACGTTGTAAGCCAAGTTACCCGATACTGGTGCGTCGTTGATTGGCAATACATCCACAGTGATATAGGTGTCGACTTCTGCGCCATCTTCATCACGAATAGTCACGTCCAACGACACTTGACCATTGAAGTTCTCATTCGGTGCGAAGCTACAAGTGCCATCGCCATTTACTGAGAAGATGCCATCTGGACCGTCGTAGCTGATGCTTACAAGCTCAACATCCCCTTCGACATCCGAAGCATTCAGAAGCACTTGTGATTCACTGAACGTTAGAACTTGGTCTTCATCGATGGTGTACGCAGTTGGACCTGCGATTGGCGGATCGTTCACCTCAAGTACCGTGATACCTGCGGTAGTTGAATCCGTCGCACCGTCTTCATCGACCACGACAACATCTAGGCTCACTTCGCCATTGAAGTTCTCGTTTGGCGAGAAGGTGTACGTGCCATCACCGTTGATTTCCAGCACACCATCGTTACCGCTGTAGCTCACGCTATCAATCGATACATCACCTTCAATATCCGATGAGTTCACTAGTAGCTGTTCATCACTGATGGTGATCGAGTTATCTTCATGCACTGTGTAAGACGTGCTGCCCGCAACCGGTGGATCGTTCTCTGGCGTCACACTCACATCGATATTCGCGGTCACGGTGTCCGTGCCATCGGAAACATCGAAGGTAAAGTTTACGTCGCCATTGAAGTTTTCGTTTGGAGCGAAGCTGTATGTGCCATCGCCATTGTCAGTTAGGACACCGTCCACGCCAGTGTATGTGACACCTTCTACCGATAGGTCATCGCCATCGATATCGGTTGCACCATCAAGCAGGTCTTGATCAATGAAGGTCAACACGCCATCTTCACCAATGGTGAACGCTTGATCTTCCGGCTGCGGCAAGTCATTAACTGGTGACACCAATAACTCAAGGTTGGTTGAGACAACATCATCGCCGTCAGACACATCGAACGTAAAGGTGATGTCACCATTAAAGTCCGCATCTGGCGTTAAGGTGTAAGTACCGTCACCATTGTCTGTGATGGTGATGTTTTCATCATCCGTTGCCAAGTTCAGTGCTGTCAGTTGGTCTCCATCCAAGTCACGCGCATTAGCGAGCAAATCTTCTTGCGTGATTAGGATTGAACCATCTTCTTCAACCACAGCAGAAACAGGCAATGCTTCAGGCGTATGTTCAATGTGAGCACCCGTTGCATTGACGTAGATGGTTTGAGAAACGGTTTCAGAATCATTATTTGATAGCTCTGTCGCCGTTGCCGTTACATTGATTTCTAGCTGTTGGTTAAAGTCTTCTGGCAATTGAATCTGTAGCTCTTGTTCAATTGCTGTGGTTGGAAGCGTTACAGAACCATCTGGACCGACTGTTACTTCACCGCTGTAGATCTGGCTGTTCACTTCACCTACATCAATGGTGAAGTTGAAGTCACTATAATCGGCATCGCCGCCACCGTAGAGATCTTCAAAGCCGTAAACCAGTTCACCGTCTTCGTTCACAGTAGTTCGAGTATGTTCAATGCCATCTTGGTTGAGCTCTGAGCTTGTGCCGCCATGGAAGACTGCATCACCAAATTGGCTTTGAATCACGGTTTCAGAACCATCAGCACCCACAAACGCGAGTTGTGGGTCGACCGTATCCATGTTCGCAGGAGAGCCATCTGCCGCACGGAACTCATACTGACCATCTTGCATGGACGCAAAGTCATTTAAGTTATGACCGTTAGGAATCAAGAATAGGTTGAAGCTTTCCCCTTCCGAGATTTGGAAGCTGAACTGATCTTGTCCCGGAATGAGGTCACCGCCTCCACCAACTTGAGAGGCGTTTTCGTACACCACTTCAACGCCCGTGATATTGCCGTCTTCATCAACTTTGTAATAGCCAGCTGCGTTTTGGTAACCCGCGGTTTCACCTTCAAAGGTAACCGTGATTTCAGTATCGTTAAAACTGGTGATACCGTTGTCTTGATCGTTAAGTACCCCTTCGTTGTCGTAGCTGATCACCGAACCTTCTGGAACGCCATCAACGGTCACAGTCAGCGTTTCTGACAAGTCTTGGTCAACCAATGCTGCGGCGATGTTCACTTCAACAATACCGCCTGGCTCAACCAAGATCGCTTGGTCATCCACGTTTCGACCGTCGCCATCAGTGATGACTAGGTCTGGCGCATCTGCCACGGCTTCGATATGGACATTAATGTCTTGCTCAACTTCATCCGTACCGTCAGAAACCGTAAAGCTGAACTGCAAGTCACCACTGAAGTGCTCTTCTGGTACGAAGCTAAATGTACCGTCACCGTTGTCCGTTACAGTACCTTCATCACCCGAGTAGTTAATGCTGGTAACGGTGAGGTCATCACCATCAATATCAATCGCGCCACTTAGCAGATCTTCTTGCGTGAACAGGATGCTGCCATCCTCTTCAATTTGGTACATGCCAGGCGCAACAATTGGAATGTCATTGACTGGATTCACCGTCAATGTCATTTCATTAGCAACACTTAGTTCACCGTCACTCACTTCATAAGTGAATGCAATGTCACCATTGAAGTTTTCCGACGGTGTCACCGTGAAGGTGCCGTCGCCGTTATCCACGATAGAGGCATTCGGATCATTGGTCTCTAGTGCCGTTGCGTATAGGTCATCACCATCTTGATCGCTGGCATTTTCAAGCAGCATTTCTTGTGTCACGAGGATAGAGCCATCCTCGTCCACGTCTGCCACGATTGGCGCTGCTTCTGGTGCGTCGTTGACGAACTCAACTTTCAAGTCGATGTTTGCCGCCACCACATCGGTGCCATCACTCACATCAAACGTGAGGTCAACATTACCAAAGAAGCCCTGCTCTGGCGTTAACGTGTAGGTGCCATCGCCATTGTCTGTCACTTGAACCGTATCGCTTGAGCTCGTCACGTTCACAACAGATAAGTCATCGCCTTCGATGTCCGTCGCTTGAGCCAGCAGCTCTGCTTCAGTAATCGTGATGGCTTCACCGTCTTCTGTGGTGAAGGACAAATCAGGTACATCTGGCAGGTCGTTCACTGGGTTAACAGTGAGGTTTAGATCCGCGGCGACGGTTTCGATCGCGTCAGTTACGTCATAAGTAAATTCGATTTCACCAAAGAAGTTTTCACTCGGCGTAATCGTGAAGCTACCATCAGCGTTCTCAACGATGGTTGCATTAGGATCGTTGGTCGACAGGTTCACCGCTTCAAGGTTGTCACCATCCACGTCCGTCGCGTTCGCTAACAAGTCTTCTTGAGTGATGGTAATTGAGCCATCTTCATCAACGACCGCATCAACAGGACCGCTGACCTCTGGACCTTCGTTGACGATCTCAACATCGATCTTCGCAGTGCTTGGTGCACTTGCTTGACCGTCGCTGATATCGAAGGCCAGGTTCACTTCACCGTAGAAGTTCGAAGTTGGCTCGAAGGTAAAGGTGTTGTCGCCGTTGTCTGTCAACGTACCTTGTGACTGGTCAACAAGCAGTAGATTCTCGATATGAAGAATGTCGCCATCCACATCGGTCGCACCTGATAACAGGTCTTTTGCTTCGATGATGATGGTGCCGTTTTCTAGCATTTGAGTATGCAGCGGTGCACCAGGAACTGGCACATCGTTGACCGGAATAACGGTCAGATCTAGATGGGTATCGACTTCATCGGTGCCATCGAAGACTTTGTAATCGATATCGACTTCACCATTGAAGTTTTCATTCGGCATAAAGGTGTAAGTGCCGTCGCCATTGTCGACAAGCTCACCGTTATCACCGCTGTAAGAGATATCAGAGATAGACAGCGCATCGCCTTCCACATCACTTGCATTGGCAAGCAGATCGTCCGCGCTAAACGTAATGCCCACATCCTCATCAGTCGACAACACAATCGGACCAGAAACGATTGGCGCATCGTTTACTGCTTCGAAGTTGATGTTGATGATGTTGTCGTCAGTGAGTTCACCATCCGTAACTTGGTAACCCAGCTCAATCTCACCGTAGAAGTTCTCATCTGGTGTGACTGTCCATGTACCATCGCCGTTGTCAGTTAACGTAGCGTGCTCCGCGTTATCCCCCACCAGCTCTAGGTTTTGAATATCAAGAACATCGCTATCGATATCACTCGCTTGTGCGAGAAGCTGCTCTTCTGTGATAACCACAGAGGCAAACTGCGTAGAACCTTCGGTATCGATGGTCACATTTGGCAAGTCAGCGGTCAGTTCGATTTCACTGTCACCTTCTCGGATATTCAGTTCTACCGTCTCCGTGATTTCCGTGCCGTCCACGCCAATAGATGTGAACACTGCTTCATCATGACAAGTTTGCGATACCGTCATGTTTTGAACCACGTAAGTACCGTTACCTTGAATTGTTCCTAGCTCAAAGTAAGACACTGGCTCGTTCACCGTTAGGGTGTAATCCGTCTCATAGCTACCACGATCTTCTTTGTGGTAAGTCATCGAGTCGATCAAGTCACCATCGGAGTTGAATGCACGAATTTCGACTTCGGTAAAGTGGCGAGACTCTTCCATAAACCAGCCACCTAGACCGTCTAGGTGGAAGCTGATTTCGTTGATGTCTTGACCTTCAACGCTCACAGTCAGTTTTTCATCACCACTCAAGCCTTGACGGTCAGTATCACCAATACCGTGACCGATGTGTGTTTTACCATTCCACGCACCGAGTGGGTCATCATTACTTTGAACGGTAACTTTCAAATCACCATCAACAAACTCACGTGTGTAAGGGTCAACAGCAGTACCCCAATCATCGAGGCTAGCGTTGTCATCAAAGGTACCAATTTGACTCGTGTGCGTACCGTTTGCCAATGCGTCATCATTTGGAATGAAGCGCACTTCCGTATCTGCAGGCACCTCCTGCCCGACTTCTAGCTGTACCCATTCGTCATTTAGATTTGCTTCAATGATGCCGTTTTCAGGGGCTTGGTCGAGACGTAACGCAGGCTCTTCACGCAGAGAAACACCCACGGTTTGATCTTCTTCTGCTTGAATAAAGATCTCGTCGCCCGCTTCTGGCGCATCGTTGACAGGATTAACGGTCAGATCCAACGTGGTCAGAACATCATTTTCGCCATCGCTGATGTTGTAAGTGAAGTCCAACTCACCGTTAAAGTTTTCCGTATGCGTAATCGTGAATGAACCATCGTCGTTGGCTACGATCGTCGCATCTGGGTCATTGGTTTGTAGATTGCTGGCAACAAGGTCATCACCTTCAATGTCTGTCGCATTCGCAAGCAACTGTTCTTGTGTAATGGTGATGGCGTTATCTTCATCCACTTCAGCTTGAATGCCTGACGTTTCTGGTGCGTCGTTCACCGCGATAACATCGATGCCTGCGGTTGTTGTATCCGTTGCACCATCTTGGTCGATAACTGTAACGTCGAGCGAAATGTTACCGTCAAAGTTCTCATTTGGCGTGAAGGTATATGTGCCGTCGCCATTGTCCACGAAGCTACCGTCGTTACCAGAGTAGCTAACATTCGCCAAGGCTACCTCGCCTTCCACATCAGAAGAGTTAGCTAACAACTGCTCGTCACTAATGGTGATTTGACCGTCTTCTTGAACCGTGTAAGACGTAGAACCTGCCACCGGTGGATCGTTCACTGGTGTCACGCTGACATCAATGAATGCCGGTGTTGAACCTGTGCCGTCAGACACATCGAATGTGAACTGAACATCACCGTTGAAGTTCTCATTCGGCGCGAAGCTGTAAGTACCATCACCATTATCGGTAAGCACGCCGTCCGCACCTGTGTAGAGAACGTTTTCGATAGACAGATCATCGCCATCAATATCCGATGCGCCTTCCAATAGGTCTGCATCCGTGAACAACAAGGTGCCATCTTCTTCTACCGTGAACTGTTGATCTTGCGCTTGTGGCAAGTCATTCACAGGATTAACCGTAATATCCAGACCAACTTGTACCGAGCCACCATCGTTATCAATGATATCGAAGGTCAGATCTAGGTCGCCGTTGTAGTTTTCATCCGGTGTGATGGTGTAGCTGCCATCATCGTTGTATTGAATTGTCGCGTTGTCATCTGTCGATAGATTGATGGCTTCAAGGTTCTCGCTATCAATATCGCCCGCTTTGGCAAGCAACTGCTCTTGGCTTAGCGTAATTGAGCTGTCTTCGTTGATGGTGTAAGCCAAATCACCCGATACTGGTGGATCGTTGATTGGCAATACGTCGACATTGATGTGCGTATCAACGGTCGCCCCATTTTCATCTTGAATGGTCACATCCAACTGAACTTGACCATTGAAGTTCTCGTTTGGTGCAAAGCTGCAAGTACCATCGCCATTGACGGTAAAGATACCATCCGAGCCTTCATAGCTGATGCCAACAAGCTCTACATCGCCCTCGATATCAGATGCGTTGGCAAGAATTTGTGACTCACTAAATGTCAGTACTGAATCTTCATCAATCGTGTAAGACGTTGGACCGGCAACTGGAGGGTCATTCACTTCAATGACCGTAATGCCTGCGGTCGTTTCGTCAATCGCACCTTGCTCATCCGCCACAATCACATCAAGGCTGATATCACCGCTGAAGTTCTCATTCGGCATGAAGGTGTAAGTGCCGTCACCGTTGTCTTGGAATACGCCATCGGTGCCTGAATAGGTCACGCTATCGATGGACACTGCGCCTTCCACATCCGAAGAGTTAGCCAGAAGCTGCTCGTCAGAAATGGTAATCGCGTTGTCTTCATCAACCATGTAAGACGTTGCACCCGCAACCGGAGGATCATTGACTGGAGTGACGCTCACGTCCACATTTGCTGGTACGGTCTCAGTGCCGTCAGAAACACCAAAGCTAAAGCTGACATCACCGTTGAAGTTTTCGTTTGGTGCAAAGGTGTAAGTACCATCACCGTGGTCAGTCAGCACACCATCGCTGCCTGTGTAGCTAATGCCATCAACCGTTAAGTTATCGCCATCGATGTCGGTCGCGCCAGCAAGCAAGTCTGCGTCAGTAAACTGAAGCGTGCCGTCTTCTTCAACACTAAACTGCTGGTCTTGAGGAACAGGAAGATCGTTAACCGGATTAACCGTTAGATCCGCCGTTGCTTGGATAGTGTCTGTGCCGTCCGTAATGTTGAATTGGATATCAATGTCACCATTAAAGTCCGCATCTGGCGTAATCTTGAAGCTGCCATCATCGTTCGCTGTAACGGTTGCGTTTCCATCGACAGTCAAATCGCTAGCAGTCAGGTCATCGCCCTCAATATCAGACGCTTGAGAAAGAAGCTGCTCTTGGCTGAGTGTAATCGCACCGTCTTCATCAACGCTGTAAGCCAAATCACCCGATACTGGCGCATCATTGATTGGCAATACATTCACATTGATGACGGTATCAACTTCTGCCCCATCCTCATCTCGAATGGTCACATCAAGTTGAACTTGTCCGTTAAAGTTCTCGTTTGGCGCGAAGCTGCACGTACCATCATCGTTAACGGTGAAAATGCCATCCGGACCATCGTATCTAATACCAACAAGCTCTACGTCGCCTTCCACATCAGAGGCATTCAGCAGCACTTGCGACTCACTAAAGGTCAGAACAGAATCTTCATCAATGGTGTAAGAAGTTGGTCCTGCGACTGGTGGATCATTCACTTCCAGCACCGTAATGCCAGCAGTGGTGACATCCGTTGAGCCTTCTTCATCAGCGACGACAACATCAAGCGTCACTTCACCATTAAAGTTTTCATTTGGAGAGAAGGTGTACGTACCGTCTCCATTGATTTGCAACACACCATCGCTGCCAGAGTAGCTCACGCTATCAATCGAGACATCCCCTTCTAAATCCGAAGAGTTTGCCAACAGTTGCGCGTCAGAAATGGTAATAGAGTTATCTTCGTGAACCGTGTAAGACGTTGAACCAGCCACCGGAGGATCATTCACCGGCGTAACGCTCACATCTACATTCGCTGAAACTGTATCTGTGCCATCAGACACGTCGAAGCTGAAGTTTAAATCACCGTTGAAGTTCTCATTTGGCGCAAAGCTATACGTGCCATCGCCATTGTCAGTTAGAACGCCGTCGGTGCCTTCATAGCTGATTCCCGTTACAGAAAGGTCATCGCCTTCAATGTCGGTAGCACCTGCAAGCAGATCCGCATCAGTAAATTGCAGTGTGCCGTCCTCTTCCACACTGAATTGTTGATCTTGAGGAACAGGCAGATCGTTGATTGGATTAACGGTTAGGTCAGCGGTTGCTTGAACGGTATTCGTGCCATCTGAGATATCAAAGCTAATGTCGATATCACCGTTGAAATCTGCGTCCGGCGTGATGGTGAAGCTACCATCGTCATTTTGAGTCACCGTCGCGTTGCCATCTACCGAAAGGTTAGAAGCCGTCAGTGCATCGCCTTCCACATCGGAAGCTTGCGACAACAACTGCTCTTGGCTCAAACGAATCGAGCCATCTTCGTCCACCGAGTAAGCAAGATTGCCAGACACTGGCGCATCATCGACTGGTGTGACGCTTACATCAATGTTGGCAGAAACCGTATCTGTGCCATCGGATACATCAAAGCTGAAGTTCACATCACCATTGAAATTTTCATTTGGCGCAAAAGTGTAAGTCCCATTGCCGTTGTCGGTCAGGATGCCATCGCTACCGTCGTAGCTCACACCTTCAACTGTTAGGTTATCGCCTTCAATATCCGTTGCGCCAGTAAGCAGGTCTGCGTCCGTAAAGATCAGCGTGCCATCTTCTTCCACGCTGAACTGCTGGTCTTGAGGAACCGGCAAATCGTTTATTGGGTTAACGGTTAGATCAGCGGTTGCTTGAACGGTGTTCGTGCCATCGGAAATATCGAAGCTGATGTCGATATCACCGTTGAAATCTGCGTCCGGCGTGATGGTGAAGCTACCATCGTCATTTTGAGTCACCGTCGCATTGCCATCTACCGAAAGGTTAGACGCCGTCAGTGCATCGCCTTCCACATCGGAAGCTTGCGACAACAACTGCTCTTGGCTCAAACGAATCGAGCCATCTTCATCCACCGAGTAAGCAAGATTGCCAGATACTGGTGCGTCATCGACTGGTGTGACGCTTACATCAATGTTGGCAGAAACCGTATCTGTACCGTCGGACACATCAAAGCTGAAGTTCACATCGCCATTGAAGTTTTCATTTGGCGCGAAAGTGTAAGTCCCATTACCGTTATCGGTCAGGATGCCGTCGCCACCATCGTAACTTACACCTTCAACTGTGAGGTTATCGCCTTCAATATCCGTTGCGCCAGCAAGCAGGTCAGCATCGGTGAAGATCAGCGTACCATCCTCTTCAATCTCAAAGGTTTTATCTTCAGGCACTGGTGCGTCATTGATTGGACGAACAGTTAAATCAATCGAACTAGAAATGGTTTCTTGACCATCACTGATATCAAACGTTAAGTCGAGTTCACCATTAAAATCAGCTTCAGGTGTGACGGTATAAGTGCCATCACCATTATCCACAACTGATGCATTAGCACCCACTTGCACGTTAAATGCGGCAAGATCATCGCCATCAACATCACTCGCGTACCCGAGAAGTTGTTCTTGAGTGAAGGTAATAGTGCCATCTTCATCCATGATGTATGCCAGATCTTGCCCTACTTCTGGCGCGTCATTTTCACCTTCGACTTTAATTTGGAACGTCTCGCTCGTAGTTTCGGAGTCGAAATCGTCTTCTACTTGCGTCGTGGTTTCTTCGCTGGTGTCTTGTACATCCACCGCGAAGCTCTCTTCAGTGGTTTCTGAATCTAGCTCGTCACCACCTTGAGAACCTTCAGAGTCTGAAGAAGCACTTGGCGCAGATGAAGTTTGTACCGCTTGTCCTTGCGCTTCATTGCCTTCTGCGTCCGAACCACCTTCAGAGCCAGAGGCATCACCACCACCGACCGCTTGGGCACCCGCCCCAGAATCCGAACCACCGCTGCCCAGAGCCTGGTCACCTGTTTCTCCGCTAGAAGCTACACTATCAACAACATTGGATTGTGCAGCGTCAGAGTCGCTGCTACTTTCAGTATCCTCTTCTTGAACTGCGCCACCCGAGCTCACTGCTTCTTCTTCCGTACCCGCGCCACTAGGATTTTCTTCCATCGCACGATTGGCTTCATCAACAGCATCTGCACTTTCAGCACCGGTCGCTACAGTCGAAGAGACGGTCGACTGCTGTTTTTCTTCTTTTGTCCCCGTATCCTTCGTTTCTGTTTGCTCTACCGCATCGTTAAGCTTTTCATTGTCTTTTTCTTGATTAGTGTCGCCTGCCATTACAGCCTCCGTTGCTTTTAGCTAACTGATCGTATTTAGAGGCAGTAAAGGACACCATTTTTAGAAACCAACTTTTTTATACAACTTTTTTCATACCTTTCGAGTTCCATAAAAACAAAAAAATTTGAAAACCCAGTATAAAGATCCTTACTTGTTGTCATTAAAGCAATTAGTGCGGTGGGATAATGATAAATATGACAAATCTGTTGCGCTCAGTCGACAACAGCCATAAAGGGCTGCAATTGCTATTAGGCGATTTTTACCAAGATTTCAGTGACGCAGGTATTGATATTGAGATGCTGCATAAACAAAACCGTTTTGAAGCACTCAGATGTTATTCAAAAAGACTAAAGACCATTCTCGTCTTGTTATGTGATGACGACTTACCACCAAAATTGGCAAAGCTTGAACACTTAAACAAACACCATTTCCCTGCTCCTAATGAATTGATTGAGGACGTTAAAACCGAGCTTAACAACGTAAACAAACAAATTAGCCAGCTGTTAAAAATCGAAAATTCAATCGATAGCCGCACTGGTAGTGAATCGTAGGGGTGGCTCATGAGTAATAAGCAAATAGAACATCACCTCAAAAAGGCGCTCGTTTCGAACAACGAAGCTTCGAAGGTAACAGCAGACGATACAATCGTGCTAGCCAGTGCAATGACCAGCGTACACAAAACCTTGCTGGTTATCTTTTTGCTTTCCATGGTGGCTATCGCCGTGGCATCTCAGGCTCGTATCGACATTGTGGTGTCGGTGCGCGGTGAGCTATTGCTCGAATCTGACATCGAAAAAGTGCAACACCTTGAAGGCGGTATTCTAGAAGAAATGCTAGTGCGCAAAGGCGAAGTGGTTTATGAAGGTCAGCCTATTGCACGCCTTCGCTCTCTGGATAGAAACACTCAACTTGATACGGTAAACACAGAGATCATTCAGCTTGAGCTAGACAAGATTCGTTACGAAAGCCTGCGCGATATGGTGGAACCCGATTTTTCTGCCTACATCGAAAAGTACCCAGAATTAGTGCAAGTCAACATGAATACCTGGCAGCAAGAATTTTCTAAAAACCGTTCCAATGAAGAGTTGATCACTCACGATATCCAACATAAGAATTCGCTTATTGATTCAATGCTCAAGCGCCGTAAAAGCTCCGAGAACCAGCTCTCCTTGATACGCAAGCAGCTCAATATTAAGAACACCTTGTACAAAGAGGAAATGGCGTCTTACGTCGATGTTCTGAATATGCAGGTTCAAGAGTCAAACATGGTGCGTGAGATAGAAAACCTTGATGAGTCGGTCATGAATGAGCGTTTCCAACTCGACAAACTAGAGAAGCAGTACCGAGACTTGGTGGAAAATCGTAATGCCGAGTATCAAGCACAAATCATTCAAGCAAACAAGGACTTAAAGTTGAAACGTATATTACGTCCTCAACACTCAGATAAAGTGGATCGCCTCGTGGTTTACGCCCCTATTGACGGTGTAGTAGATAAAGTGCACTTCAACTTCCGCTCCGCTGTGATACCGCCAGGTGAAAGCATCGCGGACATTGCACCGATCAATAACGCCCTTCATGGAGAGGCGAAGATCCCGCGTAAAGACATGGGTTTTGTAGAAATCGGACAAGCGGTCAAAGTGAAGATGGATACCTACAACTTTGCCAAATACGGATTTTTGGAAGGTCGAATTGCATCGATCAGCCGTTCTTCTTATGAAGAAGAAGACGCTGAATTCTACCTCGCGGAAATCCAAATCAGTCAAAACTATCTAGAGCGCGGAGGCACACAATACAAGCTGTCCCCTTATATGGAGTTTACCGCAGACGTGAAAACAGGTTCACGCCGGGTTATCGAATACGCAGCGAAGCCGGTTATGTCGGCTATCGAAGACGCATTCGATGAGAGGTGATGGATGAGTAGCAAACCTTCTTACAATATTTCCGTTCCTGTTATGCGCCTAAGCATTGCTTTCAGCTTGATGCTGGCTGCCCTCGCCTTTTATTTGTATATCTCTTGGGACAAAGTGGATTCAGTCGAGAAAGTGCAAAACGCGCCTCTGTTGGTTCAAGCTCAACAGCTCAACCAAACTATCGAGTTTGATATTCAAACGCTTCAACGCTGTTTAAGCGCACGTTATTGCAGTACAACAGAGCTTGATTTTGAGGTTCTGAAAGACGAAATTGACCAATTTAAGTCGCTCGCGTCACTCAACAAAACCGAGTTTAGCTTGGTGGGCGCGACCGAATACACGCAGCTTGAACTGGCAATCAATCGGTTCTCAGACAGCCAAAAAACACGCGACGATGTGTTGGCACTGTACCTCTCGCTCACCAATAACTACCTACAAATGGACGACAACTACCGGACCATATTTAACAACCATGCGAGCGACCTAATGATGGAGAAAAACGAGTTCTTCATTTGGTTGTTTGTGGTCGTTGTCGTACTGGTTGGTATCGCAGTGCTATCGAACTTGGTGGCAATCCTTAAACTGAAAAAATCCAGCTCGAATGAGCGTGACATTGACCAAGAATTCGATGAGCTTTATCAAGAACTCAAACTACTGGATTTACAAAGATTGGAAGAGTTGCTGAATGAAGTGAGCATCAATCCTAAGCAGCGTCAGATCTACTCATACCTAAAACTGATTTTCAGCAAACTCGAAGAGCAAAAACGCAATAACGATCTCTACAAGCAACTCTATGCTCTAATTGGTTACGAGATTCGTGGCATCACCAACACCATTAACGGCGGCGTGCAATACCTCGTACAAGAGACCGATGAGAGCGGCGTGTTGATGGCACAAGATATAACCTCGGCGGCCAATACCCTGTCTGAGTTGGCAGAGAACTACAACCGACTCATTTCACAAGGGACCGAGAGCAAATCGAAAGAGTTTTCACTGCTAAATGTACTGTCTGAATTGATGATTCACATCAGTTCAAAAGTGCAGCGAAATGAAGGTGAGCTAGACTGCTTTATCTCGGATAACCTACCAAACCGTGTTGAAGGGCAATCCACCAGCTTATTCTGGGTGTTGTTCCTGCAGCTTTCGAATGCCATCCAACTCAAAGCCGATAAGAAACTGTTTGTCACCATTGAATCTGGGGCGGCGTCAGACATTGAAAACACTCGCCTGACCATCAATCTAAACTTCTTAACCACACTGGATGTGCCGTTTGCCAAGCTCAATACCCTACACTGGAGCGACCATAAACAGCACACAGCAACCAAAGACGATTTGGCGAAAAGCGTGTTGAAAGATTATGGCTATTACGAGAGCCATTGGTATCAATCGGGCAATCAGGAACGTTTTCAAATTCAGCTCGATTTGAAAGCCAAAAGCTTCCACACCGAGAAAACTCGCTTCAACAATAAGCGTTTGTTGCTGTGTGCCAACTCTCAGCTGCGCATTGATGTAATGAACAAAATGTTAGTCAACTTGGGCTTGGAGATCACGCCAATTCGAACGCCGAACGAACTCTTCTCTGCTGCAAAAACCTTTGGCGAATACGATGCCATCATGCTGACCGACACGTTCGAGCCAAACAAGCTGCCCTCACTGAGCAAAACGGTGAAATCGCAACTGCGCAATCACCCGAACACCAAGTTGTTGCTTTCAGTCACTAGCACTCAGCAAGCACAAGAGAGCCATACCTTTGTCGACAAGATTCTGAACTCCCCTGCGATTCCGTATGAGTTCATCCCTAACCTATTAGCAATCATGGAAGCGGAAGCCTCTGAAGAACAGATGGAGAACAGCTCATTCCTGATTGTGGAGGATGACCGTGTTCAACAGATTCTACTCAAACGTATTTTGAGCAAGCAAGAATACGAAGCCGACACCGTTGGCGATGGCGCAGACGCCGTTCAGCATTTCATGAATCAGCGCTCAGACATCATTTTTATGGACTGCATCATGCCGGGCATGGGCGGCATTGAAGCGACCAAACGCATTCGACAATACGAACAAGAGAGCGGACAGAACCCTTGCACCATTATAGGTGCGACAGCATTGACCAGCAGTAATGAACACCAAGCTTGTATCGAAGCTGGAATGGATTACGTGATCAGCAAACCTTATAAAAACGACGAAATCATCAAGGTGATCAACAAGTATGTGGCGGTACAGAAACTTAACTAGCTGTATATTGGCAGCGCTTACATTGAGCAACGCTCCTTCGGCAATGGCGACCACCTTGCTTGAGGCGGTCAAACTCGGCTTGGAAAACAATTTATCTCTGCGCGCTAGTGACAAAGGCGTGGAAGAAAACGAATACAACATCGACATTAGCCGTTCTAAGTTTCTACCCTCTTTAAACGGTGCTGCTGATACCACATGGAATGAAAACGAAACCATATTAACGGGAACACCGGATACACGTTCTAGCTACAACTCGAACAGCTACAGCGTGTCTTTATCCCAATCGGTGTTTAACCTTGGTGACATCTTTAAATACGGCACCGCGAAGCTTGATTTCAACATTGAAGAAATCAAACACGAGAACAAAATCCAGAGCACCATTTCTGAAATCGCGACGCAATATTTCGAATACCTCAAAAACAACGCGCAAATCAAAGCCACCCAAGTAGAACTTAAATCGTCTGAAACACGTGAGCGCCAAATGCGTCGCAACGTGGAACTTGGCAACACTGCGGCGAGCGAGTTGTATGAGGTAATTGCCCAGAAAGAAGGCATTGCCAATCGCTTAAGAACCTTAGAGAAAGACCGGCGCGTGATTTTGAACGGTTTAGAGATTCAAGTTCAATACCCGGTCACCCCATCGCAGGACATCTACGAAAGCGTGCCCTTAGCGGAAATCAGCGAATCCGAACAACGCGCGATTCTTGAACAAGCTTTGAAGCTCAATAACGACTTATTGGTTGCGAAGAAAACCGTCGAACGAAGCCGAAGAGGCTTGAAAGAAAGCGGTTCAAACTTTGTGCCGACCGTATCGCTTTCTGCCAGTTACCGTTACGACGACGCGAACAACTATGACCGAACCGACCCAACCGCAACAGGGGACAGTAATTCCACCAGCGTCGGTTTAAACTTGAATGTGCCGATTTTCTCCGGCGGTTCGGATTACTACGGTTATCAAAAATCATCAACTGCCATCGAGCGAACCGAGCTGCTGTACCAAGATTCGTTGTTCACGACGCGCAATAGCGTTAACACCTCGGTACTCAACATTAATGACTTCTCCCGCGCCATCAGCAGTTACGAGAACATCATCCGTGCAAACTACGCTTCCTACAAAGGCATTCAACGCGCTTACCAGCTTGGCACGCGAACCATTACCGACTTACTGGCAGCGGAAAGTAAACTGTTTAGCGCGCTACGTGATTACGAGAGCGCGCGTTATGACTACATCATTGAATCGATCAATCTTGAGCAAATCAAAGGCATGTTGTCGGTGCAATCCATCGAAAGCATCATGCAGTTGATGAGCGATATCGAAGGCAGAAGCAATCAAGACTTAGTTCCAAAACACCTTCTCTCCAAACCATCGATTAAGAAAGGAGGTCGCAATGCAAACTGAGCATTTTTCCCAGAAGATTAACTTTGCTGACAAGTGTTATCTGACTTTCTCAACGGTCATCTCGACGCTGTTTGGTTTAGTGCTGCCCTTTTCGATACTGATTATTTTTGACCGAGTTTTACCTAACCAAGCCAAAGACACACTGTTTCTTCTGTTTGCCATTATCTTAATAACCATCTTCCTCGACTATCACTTAAAAAATCAGGAAGAGAAGATTTCGTCGGTGATCATGAAGCAGTTCGAAACCAACTTAACCAACAAGGTGTTTCAATCCATCTGTTTGGCTGAGATTTCGAAATTTCGTCGCCTAGAACCCGGTGAATACCTAGAGCGTATTGCGACCATCCCAGAGATTAAATCCTTCTTTGGCGGAGAATCTGTACGGGCATTGATCAACCTTGCCGTCAGCATACTGACCATTCTGATTATCGGTCTGATCAACATCTGGGCTGGGGTGACCATCTTGCTCGCCTCCATCGTTTTGGCGGTATTCGCACTCAGTCTTTCCAAGCAAAAAATCAACAGCCTAGAAAACAAATCCGACATCGAAGGCTTAACCACTTCGAAAATTATCGAGATCATCTCTAGCCCACTCGATATCAAAGCGCGCAATATGGAATATCGCGTTGAGAGCTTGATGACACAAATGGTGGAAGAGCGTGAAGTCGAGAACATCAAATACGAGCAAATCGAATCAAACTTCAGCCTTATCTTGTCGCTCATACAACAGCTCTCCATTGCTTGTGTGGTGGTAGTTTTAGCAACGGCAGTTATCAACATGCAATCTAGCCAAGGCATCATGGCAGCCATCATCATGCTTACCAACCGCTACTTCGCCCCATACCAACAAGTGATGCGCACGGTGAGCCGCTGGGAGTTGAACAAGCTTCATATTCAACGTATCGCCGAACTGCTTGAACTTGCTGCATCTGTAGAACAACAAAATGACACGACAGAAGTCGAGCGTATATCGGTGAAGTATTCGGAAAAGCAACGCATCGAGTTTGAACGCGGTCAGGCTTACTTGCTTACAGGGAAAAGCGGCGCAGGAAAAACCCACCTCGCCAATTGCATTACGCGGCAAAACACCGACAGCAAGCTCGATATCCAAATCAACGAGACACCGCTCGATGATGTCAACTACAACGTCTGGCGTAATAGCGTGCTCATGGTGGACAAAACCAGTTCGTTCGTCGAAGGGACCATCATCGACAACCTGACTTGTTTCCGCCCGAGCTTAAATAACACCGCATTTGCGCTTTGCGAAACCATGAACATCAAAGCACAAATCGATGCCCTTCCCGCGGGTTTTTACACCGAGCTTAAAGGACATTTACGCAACCCATTCTCGCGCCAAGTCGCTTATGCCTTGTTGTTAGTGCGTGCCTTACTCGCGAACAAACGTGTGTTGATCTTCGACGACATCGACTGTGTTTATGATGACGACTTTGCTCGATTGGTTTTGACCAGTACCGCCTATCGCGCCAACGACAAAATCCTCATCATCGTCAGCAACAAGATGGACAAACTCAATCATCGCCTCAAACGCGTCAAACTTACCGGAGGTGACCAATGAGTATTTTGGTTGATTTTAATAATGTCCCTCAGCGCTTGTTGGACTTTGAGGCTCGCAGTTATGACGAGCGATACAATCAGTCACCTTTGATTCGTGGTTTAGCTTACACCCTCATTGCGCTTGAATGGGAAGGCACACCTTCTATCCTCAGTGACGCTTTTATCCCTAAACCAAAAGACAGCGACAGTTTTGTTGCCACGATTGAACGCCTTGGTTACCGTTGTGACGTCACCAAATTAAAAACGTTGGAACACATCGAGGGGCACCCTCATCCTTGTTTTATCGAGATCGAAAACCTCACTGCGATTTTCTTGGGCACCAAAGACGGCAAACTGATCCTGTTTGATTACACCAATAACAACACCATTGAATACCCGCTCTGCAAGAAGCCATGTTTGTTGGTCTCGATCAGCGAATACTCGCGCTTGTTCCGAGAGCCGCCACCTGAATCTCAAGACCGCAGTAACTGGATTAAATACGCGTTTTATCGCTACAACAATGAACTCAAGAGCCTGATTATCCTCAGCTTCGTGGTCAGTATTCTCGGCGCACTCCAGCCCTTTTTTATTATGAGTGTGTACAACTTCGCCTTGACGTCTAGCTCGCAAGCCACGCTCTATTGGCTCACGTTGTTTGCCGTGATTGTTGGGTTTTCGGAATACTTTTTCAAGAAAATGCGGGTCAACATCATCGCCACATCAGGGAAGGATTTGGCGGTGCATATTTCTCAAAACGTAATATCCAAACTGTTGTGGCTTCCTTATTCGATGACATCTACCGCTGGTGTCTCTTCTCAGTTAGCACGTTTGAAAGACATCGACACTTTCCGCCGTTTGGTAACCGCAGAGTCAACATTAAGCTACTTCGACATGCCGTTTGTTATCGTATTCATTATTGCCATTGCTCTTATGTCTGGTACCGCGGCGCTAGTCGTTATGGCGGGGTTGATTCTAATGTTGGTGTTCTGTGTTTATTCTCGTTACATCTACTCGCAAGCCACGTCCAAGAGCTCTCGCGCCAACGCCATGGTTTCTTACCAATGGAATGAGATTCTTCGTGGTATAAAAACCATCCAAGGCTTGCCATTGTTGCGTGTTATCCAGTCCCGCTTTAGCGCATCGCATTTACAAAGCACCAACGATGCAGAACATGTTTCAGTGACTAATAGCAGGGTTCAGGCAGCAGGCGGGAGTTTGATTCAGGTTATTGGTACCGCAAGTATCGTCGCGGCCGTTATCGGCGTGATGGACGGCACCTCCGATGCAGGTGCAATGCTTGCTACCGTAATTTTAGTCTGGAAGGCGTTGGGGCCTATTATGGGCATCTACAACTCTATTTCTAAGTTCCAATCCATTAAGGCGTCTTCTGCGCAAATCAACAACCTTATGGCGATGAATGACGATAAGCTAACGTTAGAGAAAAGCCCCCCTATTCGCCTATTTCAAGGTAGTATCGTCGGCTCTGGTGTGAGCCATCGTTATAGTGGTGCGGCAACAGGCTTAACTAATCTTGGTTTTAAAATTCCACCGGGCGCAAAAGTTGTGATTTGTGGACCAACAGGTTGCGGTAAAACAACGCTCATTTCTATTATCGCTGGGCTAGAGGAACGCTATCAAGGCTCAGTTTCGGTGGACGGTTATAACATCAAACAATTCAACAGTTACCGCTATCGAACCTCGATTAACTACGTCCCGTTTAACCTGCATATTTTTGAAGGCTCCTTGGAGACTAACTTCATCTTGCATAATGGGTTAATCCCAACAGAAAAAATGCGTGAAATGGTGAGTTTCTTTGAGCTCGATACATGGTTGCCACAAGGCCTGGACACTCAATTGAGCGTTGATATCTGTAAAAGTTTACCAAATGGTATTCAACAAAGACTGCGGCTCGCATTAGGGCTAGGTAACTGCGAACAATCTTTGATTATCATTGACGAGCCATTTAATGGTGCTGAGCAAGAAAACTCGCACTACTTCAAGCGGTTATTCAGCGACAAACTACTCAATAAGACCGTTATTTTCTCAACGAATGATCCGGGCATGATCTCTACATCCAACATGAGCTTAGTCTTGGAGCCAGATGGCAACCTGAAATATTTCGGGTTAACCGATAAGTACTTAAAAAGTCTAAGTTAAGTTCGGAATGTGGTGTGGTTCATCATTCATACTTGAGCACGGTCATTGACAAAAATGTAAACGATGAGACTATGTACTCTGTAAGCGCGTACACTAAGGAATCCGATGTATACATTTGTTGCAGACAAATTGGATGTGGTTTATTTATCAACGATACCAGAAAACTACCAGTTACAAGACTTCGACGTGCCTGAAGAAGAACTCGAAATTCGTGAAATTGTAGAGGTATGGTATGAGTGTGCGTTTCTTCCTGACTTTAACCTTCAACACATCGACATCGAAAACAAAACTGCTTTGGTCGAGACACAAGCGCAAGTCGTAAACAACTACACAAGTACGCTCGCTTTTTTACTCAAAAGTCGTACTTATCGCGCAGCACTTAACCGATTATTGAGTGTATGGAGATTGGAGGCAGCAGCTAAAGCACAGCTTGAGCTGCTGTTACTTACGGAAGAACAGAGTAGCAAGCCAGTAAATTAATCAGCTAGGATAAGGGGCTAAAAATCTCAAACCCAACCATCGAATCGGAGACGTTTCTGCACGCGTTCAACCGCCTCTATCTGCATCTGACGAACACGCTCGTTAGATACGTTTAATAACAGGCCTATTTCCGACAAGGTTTTCACTCTCTGGTCAAATAATCCGAATCGATGGATCAAGACTTTCTGCAACTTAGTTGGCAAAGTTTTAATAATATTTTCAATGGCTTGAGTAAAGCACTGGTTTTCACAGTCTTGTTGTGGATCTGGCGTGTACTCACTTTCACACAGTTCAAGAACAAATGGAACACGATGTAGGTCCGCAGTGGTCGATACATCAATAAAACCACTTAGAGCAACAAGTTCATCTATACGTTCTGCTTTCACCCCTGAGCAGCGTGAGAGTTCAGAAATAGACAACTCCTTGCTCTCACTTTTTGACGCATCTAGCTTTTTTAAAGCCAGGCTATTTATCTCTTTGCACACATGAGCAGGTAAACGTACCGTGCGGCCATTGTTCATTAATGCCGCTTCTATATTCTCGCGAATCCACCATACCGCATAAGTAGAAAAACGGTAGCCTGGCTCAGGATCGAACTTATCGACCGCTTTTATCAAACCAATGTTACCTTCTTCTATTAAATCGAGCAGAGTAAAGTTATTACCTGGCCGTTTGAGGTAACCTTTTGCGATTTTCACAACAAGTCGAAGATTAGACTCAATCAACATTTCGCGCGCTTCTTCATCACCAGCTCGATTAAGTTTGGCGTAATGCAACTCCTCTTCACGAGACAACAAATCAATCCCCACAATATCTTTGAGATAGTGAGCATAAGGGTCTTTCCCAACTGACAACGATTCTTTCATTGACAGTTCATCCGTGACAGCTCGGAACCTAGCAAAGCATTCGTTGTTCATTCCCCGTCCTTCTCAAGCCAACTTATTTCTTATCTTCTTTAATTGTTTTTGTACAACACTGTATGCATCATGCTTTATATGCATTACTTTACACTGAGTGTAGACAGGGGTTCTGATCTTTACCAAGAAATCACTTATCACTTTAAAACAATTACTGCTTCTATGATAAAAACGTGAGCAGGCGGGGGTTTATATATATGAAAGTGATAGTATTTGTACGCAAATTGGCCTCAAAGAAAACAACGCAACGTGGTCGTCAACGCTTACCACGTTACTCTGACTAAACCTTTGAGGCTTGAGGATGCTTTGAAGTATCAGTTGAATTAGCGAGACCTAATTCACTTGACGAAGCGCAGGTTGAAGCTGACAGTCTGTTATGACTTGGAAAACTGCACGATTCTTTCCTTCAGACTTACCTTGATACATCAACTCGTCAGCATCTTGCAAGCTCACGATGTGGGTAAACTCAGGATAGTAAGCACAGCCCAAACTGATACTCAAATGAATTGCTTGTCCGCCCAGTATAACAGGCTGATCGTAAACGGCTTTACAAAGCATATTCGCAAAATTGAGTGCTTCTCGCTCTGACAGAGACGACGTAACGAGTGCGAACTCTTCTCCTCCAATTCTCGCCAATGTCATTCGGTCATCAGTCATCGACTTAGCGGCTTCTGCGATGGCAACTATTGCTCGGTCTCCAGCAAGGTGGCCATATCGATCATTGATTGATTTAAAATCATCAATATCAAACACCATCACCGTTAAGTTTCGCTTCAAATGATTCAGTAGCGCCAATTGCTCAATCAGGTGTCTACGGTTGTATAGCTTTGTGAGAGAATCCGTCAACGTCATCTCTAGCAATTGCTGATTGGCAATCGTTAATTGCCTTGTCCGAAGAGCAACCATACGTTTGAGGGCAAAAATATGATAAAGCGTTGCAACCGCCATAATGAAAATAGCAATAGGGAAAAGATAAAGTGGATAAACCGTTTTCACCACACTCCAACGGGTGAGGATCCGCTCACGGTCCGTATCGATGACTTTTTCAAACGCTCTTGATACCTCTAAAATGGAAGTTGCACTGTGCATTCCTGCTGCAATCCGAAGATCTTTACTATATAAGCTAATTGTCGGGACAAACATACCCGCTCCCGGCGTGGTTGCCATATAAAAGTTAGCAACTTGCAGGTCTGCAACAAAGTACAGCACCTTTTTATCGACGGCGGCTTGTATCATCGAATCATTGTTAATGTATTCTGCGATAGGTGCATTCGGATAATTCGTCTGAACAAACTCAGACTCGTAACTTCCTTTAACAACGCCAATTGGCAGCGTCATTTCGCCAGTTAAAACACTCCTGATATCAACCGAAAGTACATCTTTATTTACGTACAATTTGGTTTGGATAGGCATTATGACGGCGCCAAAGTCCATATACTTCGCTCTTTCGGGCGAGTAGACAAGTCCTCCGTGAAAGTCAGCCTTACCCTCTTTTACGGCTTGCAAAGAAGCATCCCAATCCAAAAGGAGAAACTGAACGTCAATTTGGTTGTTCGCCGCGTACTCTTTCCAAAAGTCGATTAAAATACCTTTAGGTTCACCATCTGGGCTAAGGTAAGAGAACGGCTTCCACGCTTTGGAGTTAGCAACAATTAAAGAATGAGACTCTGATTTGTGCGCATGCGCCATCGGACAAATGGACAGCCACAGTAGTAATAAAGAAGCACACGCTTTTTTACATTTGCAACCATAAGTACCATAACTCGTCGATGACATACCTACTTCTCACCAGTCTTTTTAAACCATAATCTCGGCTGTTTGATTAGACTAAAGATATAGTAGAGTTGCATAAGACAGGAAGTGACGCTTATTGATATGAATCTAACTTAGTAAGTTTTAGTACTTAATTGGTACTTTCAACGCCTGGTTCGCTGAAGCAGTTGAAGCAGTTGAAGCAGTTGAAGCAGTTGAAGCAGTTGAAGCAGTTGAAGCAGTTGAAGCAGTTGAAGCAGTTGAAG